>CAZKCJ010000053.1:0-5697 GCA_964550885.1 uncultured Rubrivivax sp.
TGGTCGAGCTGCGAGCGGTGTTCGGGCACCTAGATCGACTGGTCCGATCTCATGGTGTTCTCGCCGAAGAAGTGGTGCAGCGCGTAGCCGGCGGGTGACTTGTGGAAGCCGACGCCGCCGGCATGGCCCGGCGTGTGCCACGAATAGGCCGAACGTTCGGCATGCTTGGTCAGCGCCTTGAAGAACGGCGGCAGCAGCTGGTCGAGATAGTCCTCGGCGGCGCGCATGAGCTGGCGCGCGAGGAACGACACCGTGTCCTCGTACAGGTAGAGGATGCCGTGCAGGTTGCGCAGCGCCTGCACCGCCTTCGGCGACGTGCCTTCGAGCGCGGCAGTCTCGCCGAGCGCGATCACCGGCAGCCCGGGCGCGCGTTCGTGCACGCCGCCGATCAGCTCGACGAAACGTGCGCCGGCGCTTGCGTCCTTTTGCATCGCCTCGGCCCGAAAGACGATCGCCGACAGCCCGCGGTGCGCGCCGGCGACGATGCCGGCGTCGGCCTCGTTGTCGACGACCAGCGTCTTCCAGCCGCTGGCCTCCAGCTCGTGCTGGATCTGCTGCAGCCGCACGCCGGCGACGCTGTGCCTGCCGACGTCGCGATGCGCGATCAGGATCGGAAAGTGCCCCTTCAAGCTCATCTTCGCCTCCGCGTGAAACCGGCCCGCGCCCGGTCAGAACGTGACCTTGGTCGAGAACTGCAGCCGGTAGTCGGTCGCCGACTTGCCGTCCTTCTGCTCGAGCTCGCCCCAGACGAACTCGAGCCCGGTGAGCACGTTCTTCCACGGCGTGTACAGCAGGTTGACGTTGCCGTAGCTGCCGCGCTTGAAGGCCGTGGCGGTCTGGCCGTCGGTGTTGTCCTGGATGTGCTGCGAGAAGCCGAACGCGCTCGTCCAGTTCTCTGCCCAGACGTGGTTGTAGTAGGCGAGCCAGCCGATCGACTGCACCGTCTCGGCGCGCAGCCCCGGGCCCGGCGCGAGGTCGACGCCGCCGTCGTTCATGTAGCTCGCGATCGCCTTGCCCCAGGCGAAGCCGGCGGTGATGCGGTCCTTGCCGAAGACCTTCAGCGAGCCGGTCAGGTTCAGCCCGTAGCCGGCCTTGTGTCCCGACGGGTTGTTGCCCGGGGTGAGGGTGTTCTGGTAGCCGACCTCGCGCAGGATGCCTGCCGCGCGCAAGTGGCCCCAGTCGGCGTCGTAGCGGAACGACCCGGTCAGGTCCGGCAGCCGGTTCCAGCCGGTGAAGCCGGCGCCGAAGTCGGGCGAGACTTCGCTGATCTTGCCGGTGTCCAGCGCCGAGTTCGGCGCTTCCAGCGTGAATGCGAGCCCCATCCCTTCCTTGGACCAGGGCGTGACGCGCAACTGCGGGTTGCGAACGAAGACCATGCCGCTCGGGCCCCAGTAGTCGATCGTGTTCGGGAACACGTCGATGTCCATGAAGTTCGAGTAGGTCTGGCCGGCGCCGAACATGCCGAGCTCGGCCCAGATGCTGAGCCAGTGGATCGACGTGCTGCCGTCGGTGCCGAACAGGTCGAAGCTCAGGTCGGTCTTGACCAGGCCCCAGCTCGTCGGAATGAAGGTCCGCAGGCCAAGGCTCGACTGGCGTGCGCTGAAGGTCCACGCGCCGTCCTTGCCGCAGCCGGCGTCGCCCGGGCAGTTGACCGGGATCTGCGACGGCCGCAGCGTCGCCTGCCAGCCTGGGTTCATGCGCTTGAAGTCGTAGATGCCGTCGAGCATCACCTGGCCGTAGATCTCCAGCCGTGCCTTGTCGGCGTCAGGGGTCTTCGCGTCCTCGGCGCGGGTGCCGACCGAGACGACCGGCGCGCCCCACTGGCCGGTCGACCCGGCGGCCGGCGCGGCGGCGGGCGCCGGCGCGGCCTTCGCCTGGTCGCGCGCGGCCTCGAGCGACTGGACCCTGCCCTTCAGATCGTCGATGGTCCGCAGGGCCTGGTCGAGCATCTGCTTGAGCTGCTCGTTGGACTGCGCCTGCGCCGCTGAACAGGACAGGAGCAGGCAGCCGGCCAGCGCGGCGATCCGTTGCGTCATCTCGCCCCCTCGTCGTTTGCTGCCCGGATGCTGCGCCGATCGCGAGGAATGACCCCCCTCTCGAAGGGGGGGGCCGTAGCCTGAAGATCGGCTCGATCCGCCAGGCGATCGTCCCGGTCGTGGCCGCCGACGCCAACCGGCGCGCGACCTGCTCGCAGGGGCCCGAGCGCACGCCCGGGCGCGAGAGGCCCGCAGTCCGTCGGGTGCGCCGCGCCAGCTGCAGTCGGCCGGCGGGACGGGGTTCGACTCGGCGCGCGGTGCTGGCGCCGGGGGCCACGCCAAGCCGCGGCTGCGGCCACCGCAGCGGCGGCCACGCCCTGGACCGGCGTTGGCGATGGTGCGCGGCGCAGCGTGCATCTGCTGCTGGCGGCTTGCGGCCGATTCCCGGCCCGGCCTCGACGTGAGCGGCGCGCGCTCCATGCCCCGCGGCCATGCGCGGCCGATGGCTGCCCTGTCGGCAGTCAGCGGCGAGCGTGAGCGTGATCGGCCGGTGCCGCAACGGCCCATGCAGCCTCGATCGCCACCCAGGCGTCGTCCCGCAGACAGCGGCGGGCTGCGGGCAGCACGACCCCCTCTTCGCGGCCCTGGTGCTCCCAGACGAAGGCTGCATAGGTCTGCAGGCACTCGAGCTGCACCCGCGTCGCTTCGATGCGCGCCCGCAGCTCCGGGGCCTGGAGCCCCTGCATCGCGCGGTCCAGCGCGTCGAGCAGTTCGGCTTCGCGCCGATGCTGCTGTGGCAGCTCGTCGAGCTCGGCGTCCCACGCGTGGCCGCGCCGGCGCAGCGCAGGGAACAGCGCCCGCTCCTCGAACTCCTGGTGCCTTGCCGCTGCCCGCAGCTCGGCGAGCGCGACCCCCATCGCCGCCGCGTCCACGCCGGCATGGCGCCGGCGGGCGTCGGCAAGCTGCTGCAGCGCGGCGTGGATGACGTCGGCCTGGTGGCGGTGTTCGGCGAGCAGCGCGGCGCTGACCCGGATCGCGGCCGACGCGCCGGGGCTCGCCGCCACCAGCGCCGGCTGACCCTGCTGCGCGCTGCGCTCGGCAACTGCCGGTGACGCGGTGACCAGAAGGTCGCAGCGACGCGCGCGCGCCAGTGCGACCGCGCCAGCCGCATCGGCGACCGGCGTCCAGGCTTCGGCAGCCACGCCGAGCGCGTGCGCCGCCGCCAGTGCCTTGGCCAGGCGTTCGCGGTGTCGCGATCGGTCGCGGCCGAGTGCGCTGAAGCCGACGCGCCCGCCACCGGCCGCGGCGATCCCGATCGCCTGGCTCACCACCTCGGCATCCGCGTCGGCGCCTTCGACGATGGCAAGCAGCTGGCGGACGGGCATCAGCATAGAGATGGGCGCCGGCAGGGCAGGCGGCATCCGCCACCGGCTGCGCGAACGAGGTTCGACGGTCATCGTAGGCAGCGTGGCGCCCCTGCGCCCACCCTTGTCGGGGGGGCCGCAGGCGGCCCGGCGGTTAGCATCGTGGGCAATCCAGCCGGAACCCATCGCGGACCTTGCCAGCGTGACGATCGCTTCCAGACCCGCGCGCACGGCCGGCGACGCGCTGCGGCTCGAAATCATTGCGCCTCGGGCGCCGCGCCAGCTGCTGCCGCGGCCCCGGCTGGCGCTCGGCGAGCCGCAGCGCGGCGGCGCGGCGCTGGCGGTGGTGCAGGCGCCGGCCGGGTTCGGCAAGACCTCGCTGCTCGCGCAGTGGCGCATCGAATGCCTGGGGCAGGGCGCGGCGGTCGCCTGGCTGCAGGCCAAACCGCATCACGACCCCCAGAGTCTGATGCGGGCGCTGGTCGCGTCGGTGCAGGCTGCGGCCGGGCGGCCGGGCTTCGGCCTGAAGCTGCTCGAAGCCGGGTCGCCGACGGGCGTCGAGGCGGCGACGGCCTGGCTGGCTGAACTCGCGGACCTCGCCCTCGACGCGGTGCTGATGGTCGACGAGGCCGAGCGCCTGCCGGCGGATTCGCGCGCCGTGCTCGGCTACCTGCTGCACAACGCGCCGCCGAACCTGCGGGTGGTGGCCGCCGCCCGGCCCGAGCTGGACTTGGGGATCGACGATCTGGTCGACTACGGCCATTGCCGCCGGATCGGCGCGGTGCCGTTGAGCTTCACGCTCGACGAAGCGCTGGCGCTGGCGCGCCAGCGGCTGGGCGCGCGCTTCGACCTCGACGCGGCCGCCCGCTTGCACGAGCTGACCGAGGGCTGGGCGCTCGGCCTGCAGTGGGCGCTCGGGGCCGCAGCGGCGAGCGGGGCAGTGGTGGCGTTGCCGGCTGCTGTCGGCGACGAGCTGCGCCGCCGCTTCGTCGGGTCGATGCTGGCGAAGCTCGCACCGGCGGATCTGGACTTCCTGATCCGGGTGGCGGCCCTCGACCCGCTGCATCCGGCGCTTTGCGAGACGGCACTCGCGGCGGCCGATGCGCCTGCACGCCTCGTGCGCCTGACGCGCGAGACGCCGGTCTTCGCCGCTGCCAGGCACGGCGAATGGCTGCACATGCATGCGCTCGCTCGCGAGCTGCTGCGCGAGCGCTTTGCCGCGCTGCCGCAGGCCGAGCGGGCCGCGCTGCACGGCCGCGCTGCGCAGTGGCTGGCCGCCCACGGCTTCGTCGACGAGGCGGCCGAACAGGCGCTGGCCGCGGGGCAGCGCGAACGCGCGTTCGACCTCGTCGAGAGCGGCCTGTACGAGTCGTTCATGGGCTTCGGCCGCAAGCAGGCGGTGCTCGACTGGTATGGACGCCTTGACCCGGCCGAGATCGGCCGCCGGCCGCGGCTGCTGCTGACCGCGGCCTGGGCGCTGGCGACCTCGGAGCGCCACGACGAAGCGCAGCAGCTCGTCGACCGCCTGCTCGCGAACGCCGACGACGCCGCGCTGCGCTGCGAATGCGCGCTCGTGCTCGGCGGCGCCGCCCTCTTTGCCGACGACCCCGACCGCTTCGCCGCGCTGCACGACCCGTGGGCGCAGGACCCGCCGCTGCACGATCCGCTGCGGCTGCGGATCCACGCGAACCGCTCGTCGTTCCGCGCGCTGATCGACGGCGACCCGGCGCTCGCGCGGCAGCTGCAGCAGCGCACGTCCGCCGCCGACCGCGGCGCGCAGCGCGGCTATCTGGCCCGCTGGGGCGACCTGATCGTCGGCCTGAGCTCTCTGTGGGAAGGCCAGGTGGAGCTGGCCGAGCGGGTGCTCGCGCCGGCGCTGGCCGAGGCCGAAGCGCAGCTCGGCCGGCGCAGCGCGTTCGCGAGCATGGTCGCGTCGCTGCTCGCCGCCGCGGTGTGGGAGCAGGATCGCCCAGCCGAGGCGACGGCGCTGCTCGCCAACCGGCTCGACCTGCTCGAGCGTCACGGCCTGCCCGACATGGTGCTGCTCGGCTTTCGCACGTTGGCGCGCATCGCCGTCAGCGAAGGCGCCGAGCACCGCGCGCTCGAGCTGCTCGGCGCGCTGCAGGCGGCCGGCCGGGCGCGCGCGCTGCCGCGGCTGCAGGCGTTGAGCCTGGCCGACCAGGCGCGGTTGCACGCACGGCGCTTCCGCAGCGAAACCTGCGCGGCGATCTGCGCGCAGATCGACGTGCTGCTGGCGGCTCCGACCCTGCCGCAGGGGCCGCTGTGGCGGCGCAGCGTCGAGCTGCCGCGCGACGTCGCGCGCGCCTACGCCGCGGTCGCCGCGCTGGACTGGCGGC
>CAZKCJ010000053.1:5707-6902 GCA_964550885.1 uncultured Rubrivivax sp.
AGCGATGGCGCTGGCCGAGGCGCGCGCACGGGAGCTGCGTCAGCAGCGCTTGCTGATCGAGATCGTCGGCATGCGCGCCTTCGCGCTCGACCAATGCGGCGAGCGTTCGGGCCCGTTGCTGCGCGAAGCGATCGACCTGGCGCGCGCCTACGGCCTGAAGCGGGTCTTCGCCGACGCGCACCCGGGGCTCTACGACCTGGCGTGCCGGCTGACCGAGGCCGACGGTGCCGAATCGCTGCCGCCGCTGCGGGCGGTGGGCGCCGCGGCGCAGCGGCGGCAGGCCATGCCCAGCTCCGCGCTGACGCTCAAGGAGCGCGAGGTGCTGGGCCTGCTCGCGCACAACCTGTCGAACAAGGAGATCGGCCTGGCGCTGCAGGTTGGCGAGGAGACGATCAAGTGGCACCTGAAGAACCTGTTCGCCAAGCTCGACGCAGGCAACCGCAAGCAGGTCGTGTCGCGTGCGCGGATCCTCGGGTTGCTCGAGTTTCACGACTGATTCCGGCTGCGCGTGCTGACCGGGTCCGGTGCCGGCGCAGGGTCTGGACGGGTCGGTCACAGTCCGCGGCGCGTCGCGGGGTCTGCCGGCCGGCCGCAGGTCGCGGCAGCGGTTGCCTGCACGAGCGTGCACAGCGGCCGCCAAGCGCAGCCACTGCCGAGCGGCGCAGGTCGCGCGCAGCCGGCGTGACGCTGCGCGGCAGCCTCGGCGACGGGGCCCGGGCGGAGGCCGCACGCGCTGGCGTCGCGGCAGGGTCCAGCGGCGCCATGGTGCTGCCGCGCTGAAGGAGCCCGCATGGACCTGCATGCCCGCGCGCAACGCCTGCGCGACGACGACTACCTGTTCGCGCCGCGCGAGGCCTGGTTCGCGTTCGCGATGACGCTGGCGCTGATGGTCTTCGACTACGTGGACCGGCAGATCATCGTGTCGCTGTTCCCGTTCATCAAGGCCGAGTGGGGCCTGAGCGATGCGCAGCTCGGCAGCCTGGTGTCGGTGGTGTCGCTGACGGTCGCACTCGGCGCGCTGCCGGTCGCGCTGATCGCCGATCGAACGAGCCGCGTGAAGAGCATCGTCGTGATGGCGACGATCCAGGGCGGTGGTGGCATCGTCGAGGCGCCCGAGGGCTTCTGGCGCGAACTGCGTGCGCTCTGCGACAAGCATGGCGTGCTCTGGGTTGCCGACGAGGTGCAGTGCGGGCTC
>CAZKCJ010000053.1:6912-12255 GCA_964550885.1 uncultured Rubrivivax sp.
GCGTGAAGAGCATCGTCGTGATGGCGACGATCTGGAGCCTGGCGACGATCTCGTGCATGTGGACGCGCGGCTACGGCTCGCTGGTCGCTGCGCGCGCGGCGGTCGGCCTGGGCGAGGCGGGCTACGGTTCGGTCGGTGCGGCGCTGATCGCCAGCCACTTCCCGGCGCGCCTGCGCGGCGCACTGCTCGCGGGCTTCCTCGCGTCGGCCTCGGTGGGTTCGGTGCTCGGCGTGACGCTGGGCGGGTACATCGCCAGCCACTGGGGCTGGCGCGCGGCCTTCGGCGTGGTCGGCCTGCCGGGGCTGGCCGTCGCACTGCTGTACCTGAAGGTGCGCGACTACCGCACCGTGCGGCTCGAGTCCGATCTGCAGGCCACGCGCCGCCCGCTCGGCCAGGCGGCCACCGGCATCGTGCAGCTGCTGGTGCGGGCGCGCACGATGCCGTGGGTGTGCATCGGCGGTGCGGCGCAGTTGATCGTGGTGTCGGCGCTGTGGTCGTGGATGCCGAGCTTCCTGAACCGGGTGCACGGCGTCGCCCCGGCGCAGGCTGGCGCGAAGGCGGCACTGGTGGTGCTGGCCGGCGCCGCCGGCAGCGTGATCTGGGGCGCGCTGGTCGACCGCGCCGGCGCGCGCCGCCCGCGGCGCAAGCTGGCGGCGCTGGTGCTGCTGTGCCTGACTTCGCTGGCGGTGCTGGCGTATGCCTTCGGCGCTGCGCACGAGCCGGCGGCGCAGTTCGCCTGGATCGTGCTCGGCGGGTTCCTGTCCACCTGCAGCGTCGGGCCGGTCGCGGTGATCGTGCTCGACGTGATCCACCCCGGCGTGCGCGCCACCGGGGCGGCGGCGCTCACGCTGTTCCAGAACCTGTTCGGGCTGGCGGTCGGCCCCGTCCTGGTGGGCCGGATGTCCGACCGCATCGGCTTGCCGAGCGCGCTGGCCGCCGTGCCGCTGGCAAGCCTGATCGCGGCGGCAGCGTTCATGCTCGCAGCGCGCAGCTACGAGTCCGACCGGGCCCGTGCGGCCAGTGCAGCGGACGAGTCCGCGCCGGCCGCCGCAGCAGGTCCCTGAGCAGGCTCGGGCGCTGCCAGCCGTCGATCCCGCAGCCCGGCGCCGTCCGGGCCGGCCGGCGCGCGCGTGAAGCCGCCGGGCGGCATGCAAGGCGAGGGGTTCTGGATCGCGGATGACTTCGACGCCGCGCTGCCCGACGATCTGCGCGCGGCCTTCGAGGGTGGCGATCGAGCCTGCTGCTCGACACGCAGCTGGCCGTCTGGCGGCAGATCGACCCCGAGCGCCTGCCCAGGGCGTTCCTGGACGCGGTGCAGGGCGCTGAAGGCGAGGTCTTCCTGGGCCGGGCCAGCCGGTGGCAGATGGCCACCGAGCGCGGCATCGGCAAGCTCCATCCGGACCTGGCGCGCTTCGCGTCACGCGTCGAGGCCGACGGCTTTCGCGGGCTGGCGATCGAGAGCCGGCACATCCTGGAGCTGGCCGGCCTGCCGCAGGCCGACGACCACGAGGATCCCTTCGATCGGCTGCCGGCCGCGCCGAGCCGCGCCGAGCCGAGCCGATCATCCTGCTGACCACCGACGCCAGGCTGGCGCGCTGCGGCAGCACCATCCGGGTCGTTTGAGCGTGCGTGCCGCCGACCCGGGTGGCGATCCGCCGGGTCAGAACGCGAACGGAAGGTTCACGATCACCCGCGCCTGCGTCTGGGTCTGCGGCGAGCCGTCCTGCTGCAGCCGCGAGTAGAGCAAGCTCAGGACCAGGCCGGCGAGCGCGTGGCCCTCGCCAAAGCGGTAGACGGCGCGCAGGTCGGTCTCGTTGCGGTCGGGCAGCGGCGCACCGGTGGCGTCGTCGACGCGGTGGCTGCCGGCCGCGTAGACCGCGGCCGCGCTGAGCCCGGGCAGGCCGAACTCGCCGAGGTTCAGGGTCAGGCCGAAGCCCCAGGCGCGCTCGCCCGCGGTGTTGAACGCCACCTGCTGCAGGTACAGGTACGACGGATGGTCGCCATACGGGTTCTGCGTGTCGAAGCCGGTGCCGGTGCGCGTGAGCGACAGGTGCGCGCCGAAGGGGCCGTGTGCGAGCTGCGCCTGCAGCCCGGCGCCCCAGGTCGAGAAGGCGCCGATTTGTGCGCTGCCGACCGCGCGCTGCGGGTAGTACTGGCCGCCCAGGGTGAGCGCGGTCCGCTCGCCGAGCGCGACGGGCACGCGCAGGTCGACGTAGAAGGTGTCGTAGGTGTCGACCCCGTACTGGTAGTCGGCGCGCAGCCGCGCCCGCGGCGCGAAGGCCCAGTCGGCGCCGGCGTAGTACAGGCCCTTGCCGCTGCCGCTGCCGCCGGCGGCCTGCGACATCGGCACGAAGCGGTCCGACGCGCGGGTCTTGATCTTCGCGACGTAGCCGCCGGTGTAGCTGAAGCCGCCCGCCGCGCCGCTCAGCGTGTAGGCCTCGAAGGTGTTGGGCACCATCCGGTTGTCCTGCGCGTTGATGAACGGCCGGTCGACCGGCTGCCGGTACGCGGTGAAGGTCTGTCCGGCAACGCGCAGCGCGCCCCAGGCCAGGCCGACGACGTTGATCGGCTTCTGGCCGGGCTGCAGCAGCAGCGTGCCGTCGGCGTTCGCCGGGCCGTACAGCCGCTGCGAGGTGTAGCCGGCCACGCCGAACTGCGCGACCTCGCCCCACCACGGGCTGCGCAGCCCCGCCCAGCCGCCCAGCGCCCAGGCGGTGCTCGGCGCGCCGCTCAGGCTGTCCTGGTCGAAGTAGTAGCTGCGCAGGTGCAGCACCGGCTGGATGCCGCCGGGCAGCTTGTAGCCGGCGGCGGGCAACTCGCCGGGCCCGATGCCCTGCGCACCGGCGGCGAGCGGCAGGCCGAACAACGCGGTCGCCAGGCCGGCCAGGCGCCGCCGGCCTGCGTTCGACGGGGTGGCTGCCATCACGGGCATCGGTCCGCCTGCCGGCGGTGGCGCGGCGCGTCGGCCGGCGCCGCCGCAGGTCAGGGGGCGCGCTCGATCAGCTCGATCTTGTAGCCGTCGGGGTCGGTGATGAACGCGATCATCGTCGTGCCGCCCTTGACCGGGCCGGGCTCGCGGGTGATCGCGCCGCCCAGCGCCGCGGCCTGCGCGCGTACCGCGGCGCAGGTGGCGGTGACGTCGGGCACGCCGATCGCGATGTGGCCGAAGGCGCTGCCGTGCTCGTACTTGTCGACGCCGTGGTTGTAGGTGAACTCGATCTCGGCGTGCTCCGGGTTGGCGCCGTAGCCGACGAAGGCCAGGTCGTAGCCCTGGTCGGGGCGCTGCGTGGTGCGCAGCAGCTTCATGCCCAGCACCTGGGTGTAGAAGTCGATCGAGCGCTGCAGGTCGCCGACGCGCAGCATCGTGTGCAACAGGTTCATCGGGGCGGTCTCCGCGCGGGCCAGGAGTGGCACCGGCTGCATTGTGGCCGCGTCCGCGGGGCGGCGTGGGATCATCGGCGCCACCAGCCGAGGAAGGGGAGCGGACGATGCTCGTGAACTGCGTGGCCTACGAGGACGGGCGCAAGCTCGCCGACATCCCGGTCGACTCCATCGACCAGTGGCTGCGCCGGCCCGGCTGCTTCGTCTGGGTCGCGCTGGTCGACGCCACCGACGAGGAGCTGCTGCAGATGCAGCGCGAGTTCGAGTTGCACGACCTGGCGGTCGAGGACGCGCGGCACGGCCACCAGCGGCCGAAGATCGAGGAGTACGGCGCGACGCTGTTCGTCGTGATGAAGCTGCCCGAGCTGGTGGCCGGTGAGCTGCAGCTCGGCGAGGTCGCGATCTTCGCCGGCGCGAACTTCGTGCTGTCGGTGCGCAACGGCAGCGCGCACGGCTTCCTCGGCGTGCGCGAGCGCTGCGAGCGCGAGCCCGAGCACCTGCGCCAGGGCGCGGGCTTCGTGCTGTACGCGCTGATGGACGCGGTGGTCGACCGCTACTTCCCGGTGCTCGACGCGCTGGACGCCGAGTTCGACGCGATCGAGGACGCGATCTTCGACCGCGGCGCCGCGCGCCACAACGTGCAGCAGCTGTACGGCCTGAAGCGGCGCGCGACCGCGATGCGCCACGTGGTCGCGCCGCTGTTCGAGGCGACCAGCAAGCTGCACGGCGGCCGGGTGCCGGCGGTGTGCGCGAACACGCAGGAGTTCTTCCGCGACGTGCACGACCACCTCGCGCGCATCCACGCGGCGATCGACACGATGCGCGAGGCGATCGGCACCGCGATCCAGGTCAACCTGTCGATGGCGACGATCGAGGACGCCGAGACCACCAAGCGGCTGGCCGCGTGGGCGGCGATCTTCGCGGTGTCGACCGCGCTGGCCGGCATCTGGGGCATGAACTTCGAGTTCATGCCCGAGCTGAAGTGGCGCTTCGGCTACCTGTTCGCGCTGGGCGCGATCGCCGGCGCCAGCGGCCTGCTGTACTGGCGCTTCCGCCGCGTCGGCTGGCTGTAGCGCGCGGCGTTCAGCCGCCGGCGCCGGCCAGCAGCCCGACGCCCAGCAGCGCGAAGCCCGCGGCGGCGATCCGGTGCACCCAGCGCCCCGGCAGGCGGCTGAGCACGCGGTCGCCCAGCAGCACCGCCGGCACGTTGGCCAGCAGCATGCCCAGCGTGGTCGCGGCGGTGACCACTAGCGGCGACGCGTACTTCGCCGCCAGTATCACGGTCGCAACCTGCGTCTTGTCGCCCATCTCGGCCAGGAAGAAGGCGACGCAGGTGACGCCGAACACGCCGAGCCGGCCGGCGTGCGCGCTGCGCGGTGCGTCGAGCCGGTCGGGCACCAGCATCCACGCGGCCACCGCGATGAACGACGCGCCCAGCCCGATGCGCAGCGCCTGCGGCTCGACCACCCGGGTCAGCCAGGCGCCGAGCAGGCTCGCGCCGGCGTGGTTGACCAGCGTCGCGACCAGGATGCCGAGCACGATCGGCAGCGGTCGGCGAAAGCGCGCCGCCAGCAGCAGCGCGAGCAGCTGGGTCTTGTCGCCGATCTCGGCGAGCGCGACCACCGCGGCCGAGACGACGAAGGCCTCGAGCATCAGGCGCCGTCGGCGGCGCACGGCCGCATCTTGTAGTTCGGCGCCATGCGCCCGCCGTCGACGACGACGATCTCGCCGGTTAAATCGCCCGCGGCGTCGCTGAGCAGGAAGGCGACCACCGCCGCCACCTCGTCGGGCTCGCCCGGCCGGCACAGCGGCGTGCGCTCGAGGATGCGCGCGCGCGCGGGCGCGTCGGCGTGCACCGCGCTGCCCGCCAGCTCGGTCGTGATCGAGCCCGGCGCGACCGCGCGCGCGCGGATGCCGTGGTCGGCCAGCGCCAGCGCCAGCGCGCGCGTCAGCTGGTCGACG
>CAZKCJ010000054.1:0-3272 GCA_964550885.1 uncultured Rubrivivax sp.
ATGCTCTCCCCGTTGAATTCGGGGGGGACGAGGTCGGGCCGCGGCCGGATGCGCGCCGCGGCTTCAAGCCCGCGAGCAAGGGCTTCGCGAAGGCCGGACCGCGCCAGGGTTGAGGCGTGCGCCGGCGCGGCCTGTGCGGCACTGCGCCAGCCCGCTCAGGCGCGCTTGAAGACCGCGAGCAGCGCGCCCGCGGCGACGAACAGCGCGCCGAAGCCGCGGTTCGTCCAGCGCCGGTGGCTTGGCGAGCGCACCGCGGCCTGCACGCGCGCGGCCAGCGCGGTGTAGCCGGCCATCACCACCAGATCGGTGAAGACCAGCGTCGCGCCGATCGCCGCGTACTGCGGCGCCAGCGGCGCCTGCGGGTCGATGAACTGCGGCACCACCGCCAGCATGAACACCGTGCCCTTCGGGTTGACCGCGTTGATCGCCCAGCCGCGCAGCAGCAGCGCGCGGCGCGTGCCGCTGCGCGGCGTCGGTGCGTCGGCGCAAAGCGGCGCCGCGTCGCTGCGCCACTGCTGCACGCCCAGCCACACCAGATAGGCGGCGCCCAGCCACTTCAGCAGCGTGAAGGCCACGCCCGAGCCCGCCATCACCGCGCCCAGGCCGATCACGACGATGCCCAGCTGGGTGACGATGCCCAGCACCAGCCCGGCAGTGAGCCAGTAGCCGCGCGCAAAGCCGTGCGCGAGCCCGGCGCTCGTCGCGCCCAGCGCGCCGGGGCCCGGCGACAGGCTGATTGCCCACGACGCGGCGAAGAAGGCGAGCCACAGCGACGGATCCATGCGCGCGATTGTCGGGTTATCTGTTGCCCCGGCCGGCCGGCCGCCGCCGTCGCAAGCTCGGAGCTGGAGCCCGCCGCGGACTTACCGAAGCTGCGCGGCGCGCACACGGGCTGCGGGCGAAGCACTCTCGCCATCATCACCGGCTGGGGCAACGACCCGCGCTCAGCGCAAACCGCGCGGCGCGAATACGAACTCGGGCAGCACGACCTCCCAGTCGTCGCAGCGCACGCTTGCCGCGTACTCGGGCGGCGTCAGTGCGCGGCTCCAGCGCAGCACCGCCGCGACCGAACACCGGCCGAGCTCATGGTCGGCAAGCAGTTGGAAGGCCTGCGCCAGCCGCCCGACGGGCGCATCGGTGCGCGCATCGAGCAGCAGCCTATTTCCGCCGCTGCCTTCGACGCGCAACGGGTCGCCGACCGCGAGCCCTGCGATCGCCGCGTGGCAGGGGTTCTCGGGCGTGTGCCGGCCTGCCCAGCCGAGGTCGACGTCGCGCAGGCCGGCGCGCACGCGACGCAGCTGCAGCACCGGGTCGTGCAGCACCGCCTCGTCGACGGCCACGGTTCGCACCAGCACCGCAGGCCGATCGCGCAGCGCCGCCCAGGTGCGCGCGCTGCCGAAGCCGCCGACCAGCGCGAGCGTCTGGCGCGCGCGCGTCGCCGCGACGTACAGCAGCCGGCGCTGGGTGTCGAGGTCCTCGTCGGTGCGCCGCCAGCCGCCGTCGATGACCACCACGTGGTCGAACTCGAGCCCCTTCGCGCGGTGCGCGGTCGTCAGCAGCAGGCCGGTCTGCCGCCGCCGCGCCTCGCGGCCCCAGTCGACGAGGTACTCGACGAAGTGCTCGAGCGGCAGTTCGGCGTCGCCGGTTTCGAGCGCGTACTGCTCGACCGCCTCGGCGAGCAGCGTGCTCCACGGGTCGGCGGCCTTGCCGTCGAGCCGCGCGGCGAGCGCCGAGCCGCGCACCAGCCGCTCGGCCGACGCGCGCAGCCGCGCGAGCAGCTGCTGCGTCGGCCGCAGGCGCCAGAAGTGCGGCAGCTCGTCGTCGGCAGTCTGCACTGGAATGCCGCGTGCCTCGCACCAGGCGCGCACCGGTTCGAGCGCCCGCCACTCGCGCGCGATCACCGCGGCGCGCCGCCAGGCCCAGTCGGGGTCGAGCGCGGCCAGGCGCTCCAGCTCGCTCACCGCAACCACCGCGCGCGCGCCCGGCGTGTCGCCGGCACTCGGCGCGAGCAGCTGCACCCGCCCCTGCGCGACCGGGTCGAGCGCGTGCCAGCGCCCGCCGGCCGGCGCACTGGCGCGAGCTGCGTCGACGCGGATCGGATGATCTGCCTTGAGCCGGTCGCGCGCCGGCGCGATCAGCGCGTTGGCGGCGGCAACGATGTGCGTGCTTGACCGGTAGTTCTGCGTCAGGTAGGCGCTGCGCGCCTGGTAGTCGGCCTCGAAGCGCCGGATGAACTCGACCGACGCGCCGGCGAAGGCGTAGATGTTCTGGTCGTCGTCGCCGACCGCAAACAGGCCGAGGCGGCGCTCGGCCTCGGCGAGCGCGCGTCCGGCGAGCGCGGCGATCAGCCGGTACTGGCCGGGCCCGATGTCCTGGTATTCGTCGACCAGGATCCAGCGGAAGCCCGCGAGCAGCCGCTCGCGCTGCGCGTCGGCTTCGTCGGGCTCGAGGCCGCGGCCTTCGAGCAGCTCGACCGCGCGTTCGAACGCGACCTCGAACATCGCTTCGTCGGCCTCGCCGCCGCGGCGCTCGAGGCTGACGCCGGCCAGCCGCATCGCCAGCGCATGGCAGGTGACGACGGTGATGCCGCGCGCGTCGTCGCCGATCAGGTCGGCGAGCCGGCGGCGGATCTGCGCCGCCGCGTGGCGGTTGTAGGCGAGCGCGAGGATGCCGCGCGGGTTCTCGCGGCGCACCCGCACCAGGTAGGCGATGCGGTGCACCAGCACCCGCGTCTTGCCCGACCCCGGCCCGGCGAGCACCAGCACGTTGGTGTCCTCGCGGTCGTCGGCGACGATGCGCTGCTGCGCCGGGTCGCCGAGCGACTCGACGATCGCCCGCCACGACGCGGGCGTGGTCTGCAGCTTCAGCGCGTGGCCCAAACTGCGCAGCCAGCGCTGGATGAACTCGGCGCGCGGCAGCCGGAAGTAGTCGAGCACCAGGCGCATCGCGTCGGCGGCCGAGCTCAGCGCGCGCTCGGCGTAGGCCGCCATCACGTGCACCTGGAACACCAGCTCGTCGTAGTGCTGCTTCAGCGGCGCGAAGTCGGCCTTGCCGAAATGGCGCCTGCGCCCCGCCGCGAGGCGCAGCGTCATCGCCGGGCGGAACACGGTCAGCCCCTTGCCGAGCCGCAGCACCTCCTGCTCGTGCAGCCACAGCAGCGCGTGGTCGAGCAGCCGGCGCGGGTCGCCGCGCAGCTGTGCGCGCAGCTCGATGTCCTGGGTGATCGCCGCCAGCAGCTTGCCGAGCGTGGTCGAAGCGAGCAGGTCGGTGCC
>CAZKCJ010000054.1:3282-12252 GCA_964550885.1 uncultured Rubrivivax sp.
CGCGCGCGCCGACCGGCAGCGCGCCGAGCCAATGCTCGAGCAGCCGCTGTGCGCCGCTGCGGCGCAGCCGCGCCAGGCGCTCGATCTCGCCCCACGCCCGGCGCAGCGTGACCTGCAGCGTCTCGGCGTCGAGCGCGCGCAGGCCGAAGCTGGCGCCGCTGCCGGCATCGTCGCGGCGCCCGTCGGCGGCCAGGCTGCGCAGCAGCCGGGTCAGCGTCTCGGGCCGCGCTTGGGGGTGGCCTTCGTCGTGCAGCCGCTGCGACAGGTGGCGCAGGTGCAGCACCGACGAGTCGCCGGGCGCCATGTCGGGCGCGGCTTCGCGCAGCAGCGCGATCAGCGCTTCCTCCAGCGCCGCCACCAGCGCCAGCCGGCGCGCCGACGAGCGCTCGACGCCGGCGTGGACGAACGCGGTCAAGGCGGTGTCGTTGCTCGCGATGCCGAGCGTCTCGAGGTCGCACAGCGCGTCGCGCACCCCCTTGGCGTCGAGCCGCGCGGCGAGCATCAGCTCGTCGGTCGTCACGCCTTGGTCGGCGTCGGCGTCGATCAGCACCTCGACGATCGCCAGCAGCTGCTGCCGGTAGCCGTGCACCAGCGGCGCCTGCGCCAGCCGCGCGCGCGCCGCAGCGAGGTCGGCCACGCGCAGCGACGACGGGAAGACCTGCACCTGGTTGTCGTGGCGCGCGAGCAGCCCGGCCTCCTCGAGCCAGGCGATCGCAGTGCGCACGCGGGTGTCGTCGGTCGCGCGGTCGCGGTCGAAGCCGTGGTCGACGTCCTCGAGCAGGATCTCGCCGGTGGTCGCGATCACCTCGTCGCCGCGCTTGCGCCGGTCCAGCCGCTCGACGGCGCGCAGCACCGCCTGAATCTCGCGCTGGGTCAGCCGCGAGCGCGCCGACAGCGCGAACTGGCGCTCGACGTCGCCCTCGGCGTAGAGCAGCACGCAGCGCGCGGCGGCGCGGTCGCGGCCGGCGCGGCCGGCTTCCTGCAGGTAGTTCTCGAGCGAGCCGGGGACCTCGGCGTGCACCACCAGCCGCACGTCGGGCTTGTCGATGCCCATGCCGAAGGCGTTGGTCGCGACGATCACGCGCAGCGCGCCGGCGACGAAGCGCTGCTGCACGTCCTGCTTGCGCTCGGGTGCGAGCCCGGCGTGGAAATGTTCGGCCGCCAGGCCCTTGTCGCGCAGGAACGCGGCCAGCTCCTCGGTGCGGCTGCGCGCCGCGCAGTAGACGATCGCCGAACCCGGGGTGCTGGCGAGCGCGTCGGCGAGCAGCCGGTGCACCAGCTCGAAGCGCTGCGGCGGCGTGCACGGCACGACCGCGAAGTCGAGGTTGTCGCGGCCGGCGCCGCCGTCGAACACGGCCAGGCGCAGCGCCAGCGTCGCCTCGAAGTAGCCGACGATGTCGACGACCACGTCGAGCTTGGCGGTTGCGGTCAGGCACAGCAGCGCCGGCAGCGGCTCAGGCCCCGCGAGCTCGCGGATGAAGCGGCCGAGGTAGCGGTAGTCGGGCCTGAAGTCGTGCCCCCACTTCGACAGGCAATGCGCCTCGTCGATCACCCACGCGCCGATCTCGCGCTGCGCGAGCACGCTGCGCAGGCTGCGCGAGCGCAGCTGCTCGGGTGACACCAGCAGGATGCCGATGTCGCCGAGGCGAACGCGGTCGAGCACGTCGGCGCGCTCGGGCATCGACAGCAGGCCGTTGAGCGCCGCCGCGCAGGCAATGCCGCGCGCTTCGAGCGTGCGCACCTGGTCGGCCATCAGCGCGACCAGCGGCGAGACCACGACCGTCAGCGTGCCGAGGCGGTCGTAGCGCGACAGCGCCGGCAGCTGGTAGCACAGCGACTTGCCGGTGCCGGTGGGCAGGATGCCGAGCACCGCGCCGGCGCCGAGCGCCGCTTCGACGATCGCCTGCTGCAGCGGCCGGCCGTCGGCACCCGTCGGTTCGGGCCGGAACGCGTCGAGTCCGAACCAGCGCTGCAGCAGCGCGCGCGAATCGTGCTGCGACGCGCACCAGCCGCAGGCCGGATCGCCGCAGGGCAGGTCGCGCAGCTGGCGCACCAGCTGCGGCACCGCCGGGAACGCGAACCGCACCCAGGGTGGCATCACCGAGTTGCCGCCGGCGACCGCAAGCCAGGTCGCCGCATACGCGAGCGGCCAGCCCCACTGCGCCGAGTCCGCCGCGAGCTGCGCCGCGCTGGTCGCACAGGCCCCGGCGGCGAGGCAGCGCCCGAGCGCCGCCGCGGTCTGCGCGGCCGACGGGCGCGGCCTGCCGCTCGCGGCGGCGAAGACCGCGTCGCTGCCGGCTTCGCCGCCGAGCATCCCGTGCCAGGCGGTGAACAGGTCGGGCGAGTGCTCGGCCGCCTGCGCGAACGCGCGCAGCTGGTCGGCGAACAGCTCGAGCGCGAGGCGCGAGTCGAGCGCCGGGTCGTTGCGCTGGCCGCGGCGCAGCGCGCCGTCGCGGTAATGCTTGACGAGGTGGTGGTAGGGGTTGCGCGGGAACGCGAGCGGGTTCAGCCGCAGCGTGTCGATCAGCGGCAGGCGCAGCAGCCGCAGGCCCGGCTGCACCGCGGCCAGGTGCGGATGGTCGAACGCGACCAGGTTGTGGCCGAGCAGGAAGCCGAAGCCTTCGGCGAAGCGGTCGAGCCGTTGATACGCCTGCGGCGCGGCGGCGCGCAGCGCCAGCATCCGGCTGCCGTCGCCGGCTACGGCAGCGAAGCGGTCGATGCATGCGTCGTCGGCGCCGACCTCGAGGTCGAGCGCCAGACAGGCGCCGATCAGCGACTGGTGGCTGGCCGGCGCATTGTCTTTGACCCGGGCATCGGGCAACGCCATCGGCCGATTGTGTCGGCGCACGCAGACGGCGCTGCGGCCCGCTCAGGCCGCAGCCGGCGCGAGCGCTACGCCGGTCACGAAGGGGCGCGCCCGCGCCAAGTCACCCGACCCTGCAGGGGGCGGCCGCGGTGCGGCCGCGGGCCGCTCAGACCCCCAGCAGCTCGACCTCGAACACCAGCGTCGCGTTCGGCGGGATCACGCCGCCGGCGCCGCGGGCGCCGTAGCCCAGCTCGGGCGGGATCGTCAGCACCCGCGTGCCGCCGACCTTCATACCCTGCACGCCTTCGTCCCAGCCGCGGATCACGTGGCCGGCGCCCAGCGGGAAGGCGAAGGGCTGGCCGCGGTCCTTGCTCGAGTCGAACTTGCGGCCGCGCTGCCCGGGCGCAGCCGGGTCGTGCAGCCAGCCGGTGTAGTGCACGCTGACGTGGTGGCCGGTGGCGGCGGCCGAGCCGCTGCCGGTGACGGTGTCGTCGTACTGCAGGCCGGAAGGAAGGGTGGGCATCGCAGGCTCCAGGCGGGTTCAACGGTCGCGCATGATGCCAGCCCAGGCCGGCACGGCCTGCTGCAACCATGCCTGCGGCGTGGGCGCGTCCAGCCGCGGCAGGCCGAGCACCGCGGCGGCGGCCTGCAGCGCGCGCACCGGGTCGCTCAGATCCAGCGCCGTGGCGCCGTTCTGCTTGGACAGCTTGTGGCCGTCGCGCCCCAGCACCAGCGGCGTGTGCAGGTAGGCGGGCGTGGGCAGGCCGAGCGCGCGCTGCAGCAGGATCTGGCGCGCGGTGTTGTCGGCCAGGTCCTCGCCGCGGACCACGTGGGTCACCTGCTGCGCGGCGTCGTCGACGACCACCGCCAGCTGGTAGGCCCACAGGCCGTCGGCGCGCCGCAGCACGAAGTCGCCGACCTCGCGGCTGACGTTCTGGCGCTGCGCACCGAGCCGGCGGTCGAACCAGTCGACCAGCTGGTCGGCGGCGCCGCCGGCGCCGGCGCGCTCGGTGCGCAGCCGCCAGGCGCGCGGGCTGCGGCCGTGCAGGCCGCTGCGGCAGGTGCCCGGGTAGACCGCGGCATGGAAGCGCTGCCGCGGCTGGCCGGCTGTGACCAGTGCGCGCTCGATGTCACGGCGCGAGCAGCCGCACGGGTAGGCCGCGCCAGCAGCGAGCAGCTGGTCCAGCGCCGCCTGGTACGCAGCGCCGCGCGTCGACTGCGCGAGCGGCGGCTCGTCGGCGACCAGGCCGAGTGCGGCCAGTTGCTGCAGGATCAGCCGGTCCATGCCGGGCACGCAGCGCGGGGTGTCGACGTCCTCGATGCGCACCAGCCAGCGCCCGTGCAGCGCGCGCGCGTCGAGCCAGCTGGCCAGCGCGGCGACCAGCGAGCCGGCGTGCAGCGGCCCGGTCGGCGACGGCGCGAAGCGGCCGATGACCGGTGCGCCCACGCCGCGGCCGTGCTGGGTTCAGGCGGCGGCGCGCGCGAGCAGCGCGCGCCGGGTGGTTGGGCTCGCCAGCTGCTGCAGCCACCACTGCAGCGCCAGCCCGAGCGCGACCCGCTGGCGGCCGCTGCCGCAGCGCCATGCGTAACCGAGCTGCACGCTGGTGCGGCCGCGCCGGCTGGCGACCGCGACCAGCCGGCCGTCGGCCAGCGGCGCGCGCACCAGCGGCTCGGGCAGGTAGCCGCAGCCCAGGCCGCGCCGGATCGCGTCGAGCTTGTCGGCGGTGCTGGCCACGGTCAGCACGTCCTGGCCGGGCTGCAGGTTCACGGTCACCGGCGCGAGCCGCTGCGCGGTGTCGGCCACCGCCACCGCGCGCCAGCCCGGATCGTCGGCGGCTTCCGCCAGCGCGTCGCGCCCGGCCAGCGGGTGCTGCGGCGCGACCACGAGCACGAACGGCAGCTCGCCCAGAGGCTCGATCGCGATGCCAGCGGGCGGGTTGCGCAGGCCCACGCCGATCGCCAGGTCGGCGCGGCCGCTGACCAGCGCCTCCCAGGTGCCGGCCAGCACTTCGGTCAGCAGCCGCAGCCGCGTGCCCGGCCCGCCGCTGCCGGTGCGGCCGGCGCCGGCCTTGCCCTGCGGATCGAGCGCGTAGAAGGCCTCGCACAGCTCGAACAGCGTGGGCCGCGCGATCACGTCGTCGACCGCGATGCTCAGCTGCGTCTCCCAGCCGGCGGCCACCCGCTTGACCCGGTTGGCGACCGCAGCGGTCTCGGCCAGCAGCCGCCGGCCCTCGTCGAGCAGCTCGCGCCCGGCGGCGGTGAACTTCGCCTGCCGCGAGCGGCGGTCGAACAGCAGCACGTCCAGCGCCTCCTCGAGCTGGCGCACGCCGTAGGTCAGCGCCGACGGCACCTTGCCCAGCTCGCGCGCGGCCGCGGCGAAGCTGCCGGTGCGCTCGATCGCGTCGATCATCGCCAGCGCGTCGGGGGTCAGCACGTGATGGGGTTCGGGCATTGGCGGGGCTGTGGCGGCGGGCAGGGCTTCATCGTATTTGAACGCAGCGCTCGAACGCGGCCGCCGATCGCGCCCGCCGCGTTACCTACAGTGCCGGCTTCCGACGACCGCGTTGCTTCCCGATGATTACCCTGCGCCGCGCCGGTGAACGCGGCCACGCCGACCACGGCTGGCTCGACACCTGGCACAGCTTCTCCTTCGCCGACTACCACGACCCCGCGCACATGGGCTTCGGTAACCTGCGCGTGATCAACGAGGACCGCATTGCCGCCGGCGGCGGCTTCGGCACCCACGGCCACCGCGACATGGAGATCCTCAGCTACGTGCTCGACGGCGCGCTCGCGCACCGCGACGACACCGGCGGCGGCAGCGCGGGCGTGATCCGGCCCGGCGACGTGCAGCGGATGAGCGCCGGCACCGGCGTGCTGCACAGCGAGTTCAACCACCTCGCCGACCGCAGCACGCACTTCCTGCAGATCTGGATCCTGCCGCGCACCCGCGGCATCGACCCCGGCTACGAACAGAAGCACTTCGCCGAAGCCGGCAAGCGCGGCCGGCTGCGGCTGATCGCCGCCGAGGACGGCCGCGACGGCGCGCTGACGATCCACGCCGACGCGGCGGTCTACGCGGCGCTGCTGGACGGCGACGAGCGCGCGCAGCTGGCGCTGGACCCGCAGCGGCTGGCCTACGTGCAGGTCGCACGCGGGCGCGTGCAGGTCAACGGGATCGAGCTCGGCGCCGGCGACGCCGCCGCGCTCGACGGCGAGGCGCGGCTGCAGCTGGACCACGCGCATGACGCCGAGCTGCTGGTCTTCGACCTCGCGCGCTGACGCGCACCGGGCGGCGATGGCCGACGCCCGGCGCCGGCAGCCGAAGGACCTGCGCTGCTGCGCCGGCGCAGACGCAGGCGTTGCCTGCGGGCCGCGCCTGCCGCGTCAGCACCGCCGCGCCGGCGCTGCGCTGCCAGCGTCGGCGATCCGGCGCGCGGTGCGGCACGCGGCTCGCACCGGTCGCCGGCCGGTGCCGACGCCATCAACCAGTCACCCCGAACCACCAGGAGAGCCACCATGACCACCCCGACCCCGTTTCTGCTGACCCCCGTGCTGCTGCTCGCGCGCGTGCTGCTCGCGCTGATGTTCATCCTTGCCGGCATCGGCAAGTTCACCGGCCTGGCAGGCACCGCCGGCTACATCGCCAGCAAGGGGCTGCCGATGCCGATGGTGCTGGCCTTCCTGACCGGCGTGCTCGAGCTGGTCGCCGGGCTGGCGATCGTGCTCGGCTGGTACGCGCGCATCGCCGGGCTCGCGCTGGCGCTGTTCACGCTGACTGCCGCGCTGATCTTCCACGCCTTCTGGGCGCTGCCGGCCGACCAGCAGATGATCCAGCAGCTGATGTTCATGAAGAACCTGTCGGTCGCCGGCGGCCTGCTGCTGGTCTTCGTGTTCGGCGCCGGCTCGCTGAGCGTCGACGCGCGCCGGCTCGCTCGGGCCTGAGGCGGCGCGGCGCCGCCGAGCGCGCGCGCTGCCGCGGCTGCTGGCTGCCTCGAGCTGCGCGAGCCGGCGCGCAGCCTGCGCGCCGGGCGCGCGCGTCAGCGCGCGAGGAAGGCGGCTACCGGCTGCACCGTGCGTGCGGCGTCCTCCTCCTGCGGCAGGTGGCCGAGGCCGTCGAACACCACCAGCCGGCTGCCGGTGATCACCGCCGCGAGCTGCCGGCCCAGCGCCGGCGGCGTGATCCGGTCGCGCTCGCCCCACAGCAGCAGCGTCGGCACCCGCAGCGCCGCCGGGCCCGCGCCCGGCCCGCTCGCGCCGTCTGCCGCAGCATCCGGGGGCGCAGGCGCCGCCGGCTGCCGCGCGAGCCGCTGCACCAGCGCGCGCCGATTGCCGGCGCGCAGCAGCAGCTGCCAGCTGCGGTCGACGCGATCGGCGTCGATCCGCGCCGGGTCGCCGTACGCACGCTGCAGGCCGGCGGCGACCAGCGTGCGCGGCAGCATCGACTCGAACAGCCAGGCCAGCGGCGTGATCCGCGCGAGGCTCGCAGCCAGCGACCGTGCCGCCGGCGCAGGCTGCGGCCCGGTCGCGGCGACCAGGATCAGGCGGCGCACGCGCGCGGGCGCGAGCAGCGCGGTGCGCCACGCAAGCTCGGCGCCGAGCGCGTTGCCGCCGAGCGCGACGCGCTGCACGCCAAGCCGGTCGAGCAGCGCGAGCACGAAGCGCTGGTCGGCCTGCGGCGAGTAGTCGGCCGCGACGCTCGGGCCGGTCAGGCCGAAGCCAGGCAGGTCGACGCTGATCACCCGGTGTTGGCTGTGTAGCGCCCGCGCCCAGCCCTCCCAGGTGTGCAGGCTGCCGGCCAGGCCGTGCAGTAGCAGCAGCGGCTCGGGGTCGTCGCGCGGGCCTTCGTCGCGCAGGTGCACGAGCTGACCGTCGAGCTCGATGAACTGCGACGGCGGCGGCGCCCAGCGCGCGACCAGCGTCTGCACCGGCCAGTCGGGCGCGCGCGACGCCCACATCAGCAGCGCGCTCAGCAGCAGCAGCGCGCCGCTCAGCTTGAGCGCGAGCGCCTTCACCGCCGCGGCGGCGGCACGACCAGGCGAGGGGTCGCGAGCACGCGGCGATTCTAGGCAGCGCCGGTGCGGCGACGGCACCGCGAGTGTGCCGCGAGGCGCGGCCCGGTCGCCGGTGCGCTGCTGCGGTGTCGCGCCGTGCCGCGCGAGCGTTGCCGTCGCCGGACGCGGCAGGTCGGCGAGGGGCCGCTGCCTAGAATGCCGAATGGCTTTCGTCCACCTGCGGCTGCACACCGAGTACTCGGTCGTCGACAGCACGCTGCGCATCGCCGAAGCGGTGGCCGCGGCGCGCGCCGACGGCCAGGTCGCGCTGGCGATCACCGACCTGAGCAATCTATTCGGCGCGGTACCCTTCTACAAGGGTTGTCGCGCCGCCGGCCTGAAGCCGATCCTGGGCGCCGACCTGTGGCTCGAACCCGAGGGCGGCGACAAGCAGCCGAGCCGGCTGCTGGTGCTGGTGCAGGACCGGCGCGGCTACCTGAACCTGTGCGAGCTGCTGTCGCGCGGCTGGACGCGCAACGTGCAGCGCACGCAGGCCTGGATCAAGTGGGCCTGGCTCGAGGAGCTGAACGGCGGGCTGATCGCGCTGTCGGGCGCCGACGGCGGCGCGGTCGGCCAGGCGCTGCTCGCCGGCGACGACGCGCGCGCCGACGCGCTGGCCACGCGGCTGGCGCGCGTGTTCGACCAGCGCTTCTACCTCGAGCTGCAGCGCTGCGGCGCGCCGACCAACGAGGCGCAGGTGCGCGCCGCGGCCCAGCTGGCGGCACGGCTGCAGCTGCCGGTGGTCGCGACCCACCCGGTGCAGTTCCTGCGGCCCGACGACTTCGAGGCGCACGAGGCGCGCGTGTGCATCGCCGAGGGCGACACGCTGGTCAACCCGCGCCGCGTCAAGCGCTTCACGGTCGAGCAGCACTTCCTGTCGGCCGCGCAGATGAGCGCGCGCTTCGCCGACCTGCCGTCGGCGCTGGCCAACACGCTGCAGATCGCGCGGCGCTGCAACCTGGTGCTCGAACTGGACAAGGCCAAGCTGCCGCAGTTCCCGGTGCCCGACGGGCTGACGCTGGAGGCCTTCTTCCGGCGCAGCGCAGTCGACGGCCTCGAGCAGCGGCTGCGCGCGCGCTTTCCCGACGCGGCCGAGCGCGAGCGCCAGCG
>CAZKCJ010000055.1:0-4026 GCA_964550885.1 uncultured Rubrivivax sp.
CCGCCGGCGCTCGCGGCGTCGGGATAACCAACGCCAACTGCGGTTTCTAGGTTGAACTAAGCCGCTTACACGGCAGTGTCATCCGGCGAGCCGCCACCGCGCAGCGCGGCGCCGAACAGGACTACGTTGACCTATGGCGGGCATGTGCCCCCGACCGGTTCAAGGTGCCCGGCGCACTCGGCCAGCGCGTGCACGCACAAGCGGCGCAGGGGTGGCGCTATGCCTCCGTGCGCTACAGCCTCGAGGCTCTGGGCTGCTTCAAGTCCACTGGCGTTTAAAGCGGTCAACTGCCGGAAGTAGGGTGACGGCTGGCCAGCGCGCTCGGCCTGCGCTTGCACGCGCAGCCGGTGCAGGGGGGGTAGGGGCCGCACGCTGCGGTGCGCAGCGGATCGCCTCGCGGCCCGGCTGCGACAATCCGCGCCGATGCAAACGACGCTGACGCTCACGCGCCCCGACGACTGGCACCTGCACCTGCGCGACGGCGCGGCGCTGCGCGCGGTGCTGCCGCACACAGCGCGGCAGTTCGCGCGGGCGATCGTGATGCCGAACCTGCAGCCGCCGGTCGCGACCACCGCGCAGGCGCTGGCCTACCGGCAGCGGATCGTCGACGCGCGGCCGCGCGAGGGGCCCGGCGCCGCGTTCGAGCCGCTGATGACGCTGTACCTGACCGACCGCACGCCGCCGGACGAGATCCGGCGCGCGCGCGCGGCCGGCATCGTCGCGGTCAAGCTGTACCCGGCCGGCGCGACCACCCACAGCGACGCCGGCGTCACCGACCTGCGCCGCACGCACGCCGCGCTGGAGGCGATGCAGCGCGAGGGTCTGCTGCTGCTGGTGCACGGCGAGGTCACCGACCCGGCGGTGGACGTGTTCGACCGCGAGGCGGTGTTCATCGAGCGCGTGCTCGAGCCGCTGCGGTGCGACTTCCCCGGGCTGCGGATCGTGTTCGAGCACATCACCACCCGCGACGCTGCGCAGTACGTGGCGCAGGCCGGCGCGAATCTGGCGGCGACGATCACCGCGCACCACCTGCGCTACAACCGCAACGCGCTGTTCGCCGGCGGCCTGCGCCCGCACTGGTACTGCCTGCCGGTGCTCAAGCGCGAGGCGCACCGGCAGGCGCTGGTGGCGGCGGCCACTTCGGGTTCGCCGCGCTTCTTCCTCGGCACCGACAGCGCGCCGCACGCCGCGCACCTGAAGGAGCAGGCCTGCGGCTGCGCCGGCTGCTACACCGCGCTGGCCGCGCTGGAGCTGTACGCGCAGGCCTTCGACGAGGCCGGCGCGCTGGACCAGCTCGAGGGCTTCGCCAGCTTCCACGGCGCCGACTTCTACGGCCTGCCGCGCAACGCCGGCCGCATCGTGCTCGAGCGCGCCGAGTGGACGCTGCCCGACGCGCTGCCCTTCGGCGAACACCAGTTGAAGCCGCTGGCCGCCGGGCAGACCCTGCACTGGCGGCTGGCCGACGGAGAGCCCGCATGATCGACAAGCAACCCCGGATCGCGCTGCTGATCGACGCCGACAACTCGCCGGCGGCCAAGATCGACGTGATTCTGGCCGAGCTGGCCAAGGTCGGCGTGACCAACGTGCGCCGCGCCTACGGCAACTGGAAGAAGGACGGCCTCAAGGGCTGGGAGGCGGTGCTGCACGAGTACGCGATCAAGCCGGTGCAGCAGTTCGACTACAGCCGCGGCAAGAACGCCACCGACATGGGGATGGTGATCGACGCGATGGACCTGCTGTACACCGACGCGCCGGACGCCTTTGGCATCGTGTCGTCGGACGCCGACTTCACGCCGCTGGTGATGCACCTGAAGGCCAAGGGCGCGCAGGTCTACGGCTTCGGCGCGAAGAAGACGCCGCTGCCCTTCGTTAACGCCTGCTCGCGCTTCCTGTACCTGGAGAGCCTGGGCCAGCCGCCGGCGGCCGAGGAGCCGCGCACGGCCAAGGCCGGCAAGGCGGCGAAGGCGGCCAAGCCCGCGGCCAAGGCGGCGGCCAACGGCGACGCGGCGCCGCCGCGGCTGGACGCCGCGGCGCTGAAGCAGGATGCGCGGCTGGTCAGCCTGCTGCGCAACGCGGTGGAGTCGGCCGCGGGCGAGGACGGCTGGTCGGCGCTGGGCCGGGTGGGCCAGCAGATCGGCAACCAGGCTTCGTTCGACCCGCGCAACTACGGCTACCGCAAGCTCAGCGACCTGATCGAGGCCACGCAGCTGTTCGACCTGGAGCGGCGCGAGACCCACCTGTACCTGCGCGACAAGCGGCTGGCCCGGTCGGCCTGAAAAGCTGCGACACTCGCGCCCCGAAGCGGCCGGCGCGGCGATTCGCGCCCTTGAATCGGCCGCCGCGCGCCCCATCTGCCCCGCCGTTGCAACCCGAGGCACCCCCCCGATGAAGCGAATCATGCTGTTCGTGATGACCAACCTGGCCGTGATGGTCGTGCTGGGCATCGTCATCAACCTGTTCGGCCTGAACCGCTGGCTGGACGCCAACGGGCTGAACGTCGGCGGCCTGCTGGTGTTCTCGCTGGTGGTCGGTTTCGGCGGCGCGACGATCTCGCTGCTGATGAGCAAGACGATCGCCAAGGCCAGCACCGGCGCGCAGCTCATCAACGACTCGACCGACCCGACGCACGCGTGGATCGTCGAGACGGTGCGCCGCTTCGCCAACCAGGCCGGGGTGCAGATGCCCGAGGTCGGCATCTACGAAGGCCCGCCCAACGCCTTCGCCACCGGCGCGTTCAAGAACTCGGCGCTGGTGGCGGTATCCACCGGCCTGCTGCAGAGCATGACGCGCGAGGAGGTCGAGGCGGTGATCGGCCACGAGGTCGCGCACGTGGCCAACGGCGACATGGTGACGATGACGCTGATCCAGGGCGTGATGAACACCTTCGTCGTGTTCGTCTCGCGCGTGGTCGGCTACGTGGTCGACCGCGTGATCCTGAAGAACGAGCGTGACGGCGTCGGCCCGGGCTTCTTCATCACGACGATCGTGATGGACATCCTGCTCGGCTTCGTCGCCGCGATGATCGTCGCCTGGTTCTCGCGCCAGCGCGAGTTCCGCGCCGACGCCGGCTCGGCGAAACTGATGGGCAACAAGCAGCCGATGATCCACGCGCTCGCGCGACTGGGCGGGCTGGACCCGGGCGAGATGCCCAAGACGCTGCAGGCGATGGGCATCAGCGGGCGGCGCAGCGGCATCATGGCGCTGTTCTCGACCCACCCGCCGATGGAAGAGCGGATCGCGCGGCTGCAGCAGGCCGCCGGCTGAACCCGCGGCGGGGCTTGCGGGCCCTCGATGCCCGCGCCGCGCCCGGGCGGCAAGGGGCGAGGGCGCGCCTCGCCGCAGGGCCCGCGCAGGGGCGCAGCGATAATCGTGACGTGGAGCGGGCCGGGCTGCCGCCGGTGCGATCGCCGCAAGGCCGCACGGGAGGAAGGTCCGGACTGCACAGGGCGGCGTAGCAGCTAACGGCTGTCCACCGCGAGGTGAGGATCAGAGCAACAGAGACGAGTCCGGGCGGATCCGGCCCGGGGCGGTTCTGCGAGGCGCCGGTTCAACCCGGCGACCGGGTGGCGCGAGCCGCCCGGCGGTGGCGCGAGCCACGGACCGAGCAGCCGCCCCGCCCAGCCGAGCCGCTCGGGGTGAAACGGGCAATCTCTACGCGCAGCAACACCAAATAGGTGCGCGCAGGGCGGCGGCACGCGTGCTGCCGCCCCGAGCCCCGGCCCGGGGTGAGCGCACGGGTAGGTGGCACCGAGCCGCGCAGCGATGCGCGGCCCAGATGAATGGCAGCCACCCCGCGCCCGCCGGCAACGGCGGTGCGGGCGCACAGAATCCGGCCTACAGGCCCGCTCCACACGCTTCGACGCGACTGCGGCCGGCGCCCGCGCTGCGGCCGGCCGCCGCGCTGCGCGGCGCGCGCGCAGGGCTGCTGTTGCCCTGGATGAGGCAGCTGCGCGTGGCCGCAAGCTGGCGCAGCCCGGGAGGGGGCTCGCGAGGGTCCAAGCGGGGGCGCCAGCGGCTGCGAGCGGT
>CAZKCJ010000055.1:4036-12107 GCA_964550885.1 uncultured Rubrivivax sp.
GCTTGCGGCGCGGGCGCGTACGCTGCGCGCGCCGCCGCCCACGCTGCCCGGTGCACGCAGGTCCGGGCAAACGATGCGCAGGCGACGGGTCGGGAGCGCGTCCAGGGGCCGCGCGGCTGCCGACGCCGACCCGCGACCGGCTCCGCACCCGCGCTCGAACAGGAGCACTGCATGATCACCTACATCGCGTTGATGAGCTTCACCGACAAGGGCATTGCCGGCATCAAGGATTCCACCAAGCGGGCCGCTGCGGCGAAGGAGGCGGCAACCAAGTTCGGCGTGCGCTTGCGCGAGCTGTACTGGACCCTGGGCACCTACGACCTGGTCGGCGTGATCGAGGGCGACAGCGAGCAGGCGATCACGGCCTACGCGCTGGCGATTGCCGCGCAGGGCAACGTGCGCACGCACTCGCTGCGCGCGTTCACCGCGGCCGAGATGGACGCAATCCTGCCCAAGCTGCCGTGATGGTCGCAGGGCCGCTGCCGGCGGCCCCGAGCCAGCCGGCGCCGGCATGCCCGATCGGGGCGGCGGCGCCGGCTTTCCTTTGGCTGACCGCTGCTGCGCGCTGTCCGGCGCGGGTGTGCTGCACCTGTAGGCCGCTGCCGGTCGGCGGGCACTGCTTGCCGGGACGGCGACGATTGGATGCACCTTCGCTGCGGCCGCGGGCCAGGCTCAAGCCGGCGGCACTGCAGTCGATATCCGGGTGAAGGCGCGGGCCGGCGCAGCGATCGAGGGTGTCGCCGGGCCCGGGCCGCGAAGCGCCCGCGATGCCTGCCGACGCCGACCCCCCGCCCGCTGCCGCCGCTCGCGTCCGATCGGCGCTGCCGCTGAAGCTGCTGCTTGCCGGCGGCGGCGCGCTGCTGCTGATCGCGCTTGCCGGTGGCCTGACCTGGGCGCTGTGGCCGCAACCCGCTGCGACGCGCGCGCGGCCGGTTGCCGTGGCCGGCGTGGTCGAGCCTGCAGCGTCGGCTGCGGCCAGCGCCGCGTCGAGCCCGGATGGCGATGCGACTGCCGCCGCACCGCACGTGCAGGCGTCGCCGGTCGCGGCTGCGCACGACGATGCAGCGCCGCCGATCGATGTGCGCGTGGCGCGCCAGCCAGCGGCCGCGACCGGCTCGGAGTCGGCCGCCAGTGACGCGCCGGGCGCGCTTGCGTCGGCATCGATCGCGACCGCAGCGACTGCGTCGACACCGCTCGCGTCAGCGCGTGTCGCGTCGGCCCCGATCTCGACGGCATCGAGCGCGCCGGCACCGCTCGCCATGCCGCCGCACGCTGCGGCGCGCGCGCACCAGCCGGCGCAGGCGGCTCGGACTGCAGCGGCCGACGCCGGACCCGAGCTGCCGCTCGAGCGGATCCGCCGGCGTCTGGCCGAGGTGATGGGCGGGCGCGGCCGGCTGGGCAGCCCCACCGACGGCGAGCTGCAGCTGCTCACGCGCGGCGCCGGGCGGCAGCCGGTGGCCGGCCAATCGGCGCCAACGAAGGCGGCTGCGCCAGGTTCGAGCCTGAAGCAAACCAGCGCCGGCAACGCGGGCGCAGGCAATGCGGGCGCAGGCAATGCGGACGTGGGCGACGCAGGCGCGCACGCACCGGCGCGCGACGAGCGGCACCCCGTCTGGCACTACGGCGACGGCCCCGGCGGCCCGGCGCAGTGGGGCCGGCTGCGGCCCGAGTACGCGGCCTGCGCGCGCGGCAAGCGCCAGAGTCCGGTCGACATCCACGACGGCCTCGCACTCGACCTGGCACCGCTGCGCTTCGCGTACCGGCCGGGCGCGTTTCGCGTGCTCGACCAGGGCCACACGGTGCAGGTCGAGGTCGCGCCCGGCAACGCGCTGCTGGTCGGCGCGCGGCGCTACGAGCTGCAGCAGTTCCACTTCCACCGGCCGTCGGAGGAGCGGATCGACGGCCGCCGCTACGACCTGGGCGTGCACCTGGTGCACCGCGACGCGCACGGCCGGCTCGCGGTGGTCGCGGTGCTGGTCGAGCGCGGCGCGGCGCCGCTGCCGGTGCTGCAGACGGTGTGGAACCACCTGCCGCTGGAGCCGGGCGAGCCCGGTCTGACGGGCGAGGGGATCGACCCGTCGGCGCTGCTGCCGGCCGACCGCCGCTACTACACCTACATGGGTTCGCTGACCACGCCGCCCTGCACCGAGGGCGTGCAGTGGTTCGTGCTGCCGCAGCCGGTGGCGGCCGGCGCGCGCGAGATCGGCATCTTCGCGCGGCTGTATCCGATGAACGCGCGCCCGGCGCAGCCGCTGGCCGGACGGCGGGTCCAGCAGTCCAACTGACGGCGCCGCGTCGGGGCCACCCGGCGCTGCCGCTATCCTGCGGCCTGCCGCGATCGCGCGGCTGACCGCGGCGCGACTGGTCCGACCGGGCGCCGCGGCCACCCATCCCTGCTGCACACCCGCATGAACGCTGTCACTGCCCATCGCCCGCGCGGCCGCCTGGCCGTCGTCGTCCTGTTGATCCTCGTCGTTGCCGTAGCGGTCGCCGTCGCGCTGCTGTGGCCGCGGCTCGAAGCGCAGCCGCCGCAGATCACGCTGTCGTCGCAGGCCGAGGCGCTGGGGCGCGCGCCGCTCGAAGTGGTGGTCAGCGACGCCGGCGCCGGGCTGCGCTCGGTGGCGGTGACGCTGTCACAGGGCGGGGTCGAGAAGAGCCTGGCCGCCGAGCAGTTCGCGCCGGCGGTCGCGACCAAGCAGCTGACGATCGACCCGACCAAGCTCGAGGGCCTGCGCGAGGGGCCGGCGCTGCTGCGCGTGGTCGCGCGCGACGCGTCGCTGTGGCGGCTGCTGCGCGGCAACGAGGCGGTGCTCGACAAGCAGCTGACGATCGACCTCACGCCGCCCAAGCTGGAGCTGGTCGCCGACGACCGCTACGTCAACTTCGGCGGCGTCGGCGCGATCGTCTACCGCACCTCGCCCGACACCGCGACCAGCGGCGTGCGCTTCGGCGAGCGCTTCTACCCGGGGGTCGCCGGCCAGGTCGAGGGCCGGCCCGACGAGATGCTGGCGCTGTTCGCGCACGCCTACGACGTGCCGGCCGACGCACGGCCGGTGCTGGTCGCCACCGACCAGGCCGGCAACACGCGCGAGCTGCGGCTGAACTACGAGCTCAAGGACGTCAAGTACCGCAAGAGCACGCTGGCGATCTCCGACGCCTTCCTGCAGAACAAGGTCGCGCCGCTGCTGAGCGACCCGGCCGCGCGCCAGCGCTCGCCGAAGGAGGTGTTCGTCGCCGTGAACCACGCAATGCGCAAGGAGAACGAGGATCGCATCCGCGCGATCACCAGCAAGGTCACGCCGAAGCGGCAGTGGGAGGGCGCGTTCGTGCAGCTGTCGAACTCGAAGGTCGAGGCCAACTTCGCCGACCAGCGCACCTACACCTACGGCGGCGAGACGATCGACACCGCGTACCACCTGGGCTACGACCTGTCGGTGACCAAGCACTATCCGGTGGAGGCCGCCAACCGCGGCACCGTCGCCTTCGCCGGCGACCTCGGCATCTACGGCAACACCGTGATCCTCGATCACGGCCTGGGCCTGTACACGCTGTACGGCCACCTGAGCGCGATCGACGTGAAGGAGGGCGACACGGTCGACAAGCGCCAGGTGCTGGGCCGCACCGGCGAGACCGGGCTCGCCGCCGGCGACCACCTGCACTTCGGCGTGTACCTCGACGGGGTCGCGGTGCTGCCGGTGGAGTGGTGGGATCCGAAGTGGATCGAAGCCAACCTGACGCCCAAGCTCGCCGGGCACGGCGGCAACGAGAGCGCGGCCGCGCCTGCGGCCGCCCCCAAGGCCGCGGCGCGCGGCGCCGGGGCGAAGAAGCGCCGCTGACCCGGTCGGGACCGGGTGTTTCGGCGGCCGGTCGACGCGCCGGTGCATTGCCCGGCGCCGCGGCGCGCGGCCGACCTGCGGCGCGCCGGCCGCGCCGCAGCGCGAGATTGATCGGGGCCGCCGCCGGGCCGTCGGCCTGGCGCCGCAGCGCGTCGTCGCTGCCACTGCGGGCGCCCACCTCGGGTAAGTCCCGAGCCGTCCCTGGCCGCTGCGCTGCAGGCCGGATCGGTACTTTGTCACGGCCGTAACGGCACCGGTTGTCGCCACAAGCTCAGGCGCGACTTTCATAGCCATACGCAAGTCCTTGCTTTTGCGCGACTATTTGCATTCGAATCTTCAACTCGTCCGCTAAGTGTTTGATTCGATTGAATTTTTCACTTCTCGCCGTTGACCGGGCCGAAGCGGTGCGATACAGTGTCGCTTCGTGGTTCAAAGTGGTGAAAAGTGTCGGACTGGGTGTTTCGGGGGACCTCGGCGCTGGCGCTTGACGCCAAGGGTCGCATCAACGTCCCGGTGCGTCACCGCGAGCCGCTGCAGGCCGCCTGCCACGGCCAGCTGACGCTGACCCGGCACCCCGACGGCTACCTGCTGCTCTACCCGCGGCCGATCTGGGAGGGCGTGCAGGCCGACCTGATCCGGCTGACGGTCCAGTCCGAGGGCTGGCGGCGGATCTTCCTGGGCAGCGCGGTCGACGCCGAGATCGACAGCGCGTCGCGGCTGCTGATCCCACCCGAGCTGCGCGAGGCCGCCGGGCTGAGCCGCGAGCTGCTGCTGATCGGCACCGGGCGCCGGCTCGAGCTGTGGGACCGCCAGCGCCATGCCGAAGTCGAGGCCCGAGTCGTGGCCGCCGGCATGACCGAAGAAGTGCTGGGCCTGAACCTGTGATCGACGGCGCCGATGCCCACGGTCACACCACCGTGCTGCTCGACGAGGCCGTGCAGGCGCTCGTCTGGACCGCCGGCGGCGTCTACCTCGACGGCACCTTCGGCCGCGGCGGCCACGCGCGCGCGATCCTGCAGCGGCTGGCGCCCGCCGGGCGGCTGGTCGCGCTCGACCAGGACCCGCAGGCCGTCGCCGCCGGTGCCGCGCTGGCCGCCGGCGACGCCCGGCTCACGCTGCGCCACGCGAGCTTCGCGGCGATGCGCGAGCTGCTGGCCGGGCTGGGCATCGCGCAGGTGCACGGGGTGCTGCTCGACCTGGGCGTCAGCTCGCCGCAGCTCGACGACCCGGCGCGCGGCTTCAGCTTCCGCCACGACGCGCCGCTGGACATGCGCATGGACCCGACGCGCGGCGAGACCGCCGCGCAGTTCCTGGCCCGCGCCGACGAGCGCGAACTCACCCGGGTGATCCGCGACTATGGGGAAGAACGGTTTGCTGTGCGGGTTGCAAAGGCGCTTGTCGCGCGCCGCCAGGGCGGCCAGCTCGTGCGCAGCACCGGCGAGCTGGCCGAGGTCGTGGCTCGCGCGGTCCGCACGCGCGAGCCGGGCCAGCACCCCGCGACGCGGACCTTTCAGGCTCTTCGGATTCACGTCAACGCCGAGCTCGAGGCGCTCGAGCAGGGGTTGAAGGCGGCAGTGGCCTTGCTGGTGCCGCAGGGGCGTCTGGTGGTGATCAGCTTTCACTCGCTGGAGGACCGGATCGTCAAGCACTTCATCGCGCGCGAGAGCCGCGCCGAGCCCGACCGCCGCGCGCCCTTCGCGCCGCCGCGGCCGTTGCGGCTGCGCGCGCTTGGCCGGGTGCGACCGTCGGCGGCCGAGGTCGCCGCCAACCCGCGCGCGCGCTCGGCGCTGATGCGCGTGGCCGAGCGCACCGCCGCGCTGCCGGAGGCCAGCGCGTGAGCCGCTGGAGTCCGCTGCTGCTGGGCGCGCTGCTGGCGGTGCTGCTGGGCAGCGCGCTGCTGCTGGTGCACAGCGCCTACGACACCCGACGGCTGTTCACCGCGATCGAGCGCGCGCGCGCCGAGCAGGACCGGCTCGACCGCGAGTACCTGCGGCTGGACGCCGAGCGCCAGGCGCAGGCCACCCACCTGCGGGTCGAGGCGGTGGCGCGCGAGCGGCTGCACATGCGCACCGCGACCGCGGCGGTTACCCAGGTCGTCGTCGAGCCCAAGGCGGCGCCTGCCGAAGCCGCGGTCGCGTCGGCCCTCGGCTACGGAGCCCTGCGGTGAGCGCCGCGCCGGGCCGCGACCGCGGCGCGCGCCCGAACGGTGCGGCCGGGGTGCGCCACCTGAACTACGCGACCAGCCCGCTGCTCGCGGCGAAGACGCCGCCGGGCCGCTCGCGGCTGCTGGTCGCGCTGGTCGCGCTGGCCTTCGTCGGGCTGCTGGTGCGCGCCGGCTACGTGCAGATCGTCGGCAGCGACTTCTACCAGCAGCAGGGCGAGAAGCGCTACGGCCACGTGCTCGAGGTGCCGGCCAGCCGCGGGCGCATCCTCGACCGCAGCGGCCAGGTGCTCGCGGTCAGCGTGCCGGTGCCGTCGATCTGGGCGATCCCCAAGGACTTCCAGGCCGACGCGAAGCAGCGCCAGGCGCTCGCGCGCTTGCTCGGGATGACGCCACGGCAGCTCGAGCAGCGGCTGGACAACGGCCGCAACTTCGCCTGGCTCGCGCGCCAGGTCGACCCGCAGACCTGGGCCGAGGTGCAGGCGCTGGGAATCAAGGGCATCCACCAGCAGGGCGAGTACCGGCGCGAGTACCCGGAGGGCGAAGCGGCCGCGCACGTGGTCGGCTTCACCGACATCGAGGAGAAGGGCCAGGAGGGCATCGAGCTCGCGTTCCAGGCGCAGCTGCAGGGCCGCGACGGCAGCCGCACCGTGCTCAAGGACCGGCTCGGCCGCGTGATCGACGACCTGGGCGAGCAGCTCGACCCGATCAACGGCCGCGACATCCAGCTCGCGATCGACTCCAAGGTGCAGTTCTTCGCGTACCAGCGCATCCGCGACGCGGTCGCGCAGCACGGCGCAAAGAGCGGCAGCGTGGTCGTGCTCGACGTGCCCACCGGCCAGATCCTGGCGCTGGCCAACTACCCGAGCTACGACCCCAGCGACCGCAGCACGCTGCGCGGCGCGCGGCTGCGCAACCGCGCGCTGACCGATACCTTCGAGCCGGGCTCGACGATGAAGCCGTTCATCGCCGCGCTCGCGCTCGAGACCGGCCGCGTGAAGCCCGACACCGTGATCCAGACCGCGCCCGGCTCGATCACGATCACCGGCAGCACGATCCGCGACGCGCACCCGCACGCGCAGCTGACCGTGCAGCAGGTGATCCAGAAGTCGAGCAACGTGGGCACAGTCAAGATGGCGATGCAGATGCGCCCGGCCGAGATGTGGGAGCTGTTCAGCGCGGTCGGCATCGGCCAGAAGCCGCAGATCGACTTTCCCGGCGCGGTCACCGGCCGGCTGCGGCCGTATCGCAGCTGGCGGCCGATCGAGCAGGCGACGATGAGCTACGGCTACGGCCTGTCGGTGTCGCTGTTCCAGCTGGCGCGCGCCTACACCGTGCTCGCGCACGACGGCGAGCTGCTGCCGGCGACGATCGTGCGGCGCGACGCGGTACCGCAGGGCACGCGCGTGCTGTCGGCGCACACCGTGCGCGAGGTGCGCACGATGCTGCAGCTGGCCGCCGGACCCGGCGGCACCGCGCCGCTGGCGCAGACCCAGGGCTACTCGGTCGGCGGCAAGACCGGCACCGCGCACAAGCAGGAGGGGCGCGGCTACGCGGCCAACAAGTACCGCTCGTGGTTCGTCGGCATGGCGCCGATCGCGCAGCCGCGGATCGTCGTCGCGGTGATGGTCGACGAGCCGAGCAAGGGCCAGTACTACGGCGGCACGGTGGCCGCGCCGGTCTTCAGCCAGGTGGTACAGCAGACGCTGCGGCTGCTGAACGTGCCGCCGGATCTGCAGGTCACTTCGCAGATCAAGGCGGCGAAGGACGCGGTCGCGGTCCCCGAGAACTTCTGACCCTAGATCCGGCAGTTGACCGCTCGCAGCCGCTGGCAACACCGCATGAACCCTCGAGCTTCGTCCGCCCAGCAGCGTCACCATTGGGGTGAGGCCGCGGCGCGCCCGATCGAGCCGCCCTCGAACGCGCTGGCGGCGTTGCGACGCCTCGCGCTGGCCCGCGTCATCGCTGCGCTTCGCGCCTGCCCATCGCGCCCGCTGGCGGCCCGCTCGGGCGCGCCCGACTGCCGGATCCAGGCTGAATGAGCGCCTCGCTTCGACCTGCGCAGACCCCGGGC
>CAZKCJ010000056.1:0-8446 GCA_964550885.1 uncultured Rubrivivax sp.
CCACGAACACGCCGCGCGCGGCCAGCACCGCGAGCGCGCGGGTCAGCGCCGCCGGCACCGCGAGCGCGAACGCGCACGGGCAGGACACCACCAGCACCGCGAGCGTGGCGGTCAGCGCGCGCGCCGGATCGACCAGGCTCCAGCCGATCGCGCACAGCGCGGCCAGCGCGAGCACGCGCGCGACGAAGCCGGCGGCCGCGCGCTCGCCGGCGCGCGCCAGCCGCGGCCGCTGGCTGTGCGCGCGCGCGACCAGCGCGGCGATGCCGGCCAGCGCGGTGTCGGCGCCGACCCGGGTCACCCGCATCGTCGCCGGGCCTTCGAGCACTAGGCTGCCGCCGACCAGCGGGTCGCCCTGCCGCTTGGCGACCGCCGCGGACTCGCCGCTGAGCAGCGCCTCGTCGACGCGGCAGGCGCGGCTCGCGAGCACGCCGTCGGCCGGCACGCGCTCGCCTTCGGCCACCTGCACCTGGTCGCCGACCTCGAGCTCGAGCGCGCCGATGCGCTCCAGGCCGCCGTCGGCGCGCAGGCGCTCGGCATAGGCCGGCGTGGTGCGCGCGAGCGCGTCGACCAGGCTGCCGGCGCGGTGGCGCGCGCGCATCTCGAGGAAGCGGCCGACCAGCAGGAAGAACACGAACATGCTGACCGAGTCGAAGTAGACCTCGCCGCGGCCGCGCAGCGCCTCGACGATGCTGGCCGCGTAGATCAGCGCGATCGCGATCGCCACCGGCACGTCCATGCCCAGCGTGCGCGCGCGCAGGCTGCGCCAGGCGCCGGCGAAGAAGGGCCGCGCCGAGTAAAAGACCACCGGCGTGGCCACCAGCAGCCCGAGCCAGCGCATCAGCTCGCGCGTGGCCGGGTCGATGTCGGTGAGCGCGCCCAGGTACAGCGCGCTCGCGTACATCATCGCCTGCATCGCGCCGAAGCCGGCGACCGCCAGCCGCTTGATCGCGCTGCGCGCCTCGTGCCGGCGGTGGTCGTCGAGCGCGGCCGCGTCCAGCGGCAGCGCCTGGTAGCCGGTGCGCGCGAGCGCCTCGAGGATCGCGCCCAAGTCGGTGCGCGCCGGGTCCCAGACCACGCGCGCGTGCTGCGCGGCGGCGTTGACCTGCACCGCCTGCACGCCGGCGAGCGCGCCGAGCGCGCGCTCGATCAGCCACACGCAGGCGGCGCAGCGGATGCCGTCGACCAGCAGCAGCACCTCGCTGCGCCCGGCGTCGAGCACGCGCACCACGTGCCGCGCCAGTTGCGGCCGCTGCCACGCGCGCGCGCTGCGCGCCGCCGCCTGCGGCTCGGGCGCGCGCGCCGACGGCGCACTGCGCAGCCGGTAGTAGTCGGCCAGGCCGAGCCGGTCGATCCACTCGGCCGCGGCGCGGCAGCCGGGGCAGCACACCGGGTGCGCGCTGCCGGCGACCACCGCCAGCGGCGGCTGCTCGGGCAGCGGCTCGCCGCAGTGCCAGCAGCCGGTCGGCTTCATCGCGGCGGCGCCGGCGCGGGCTGCGGCTCGGGTGTTGGTGCGGGTGCCAGTGCAGGCTGCGGCGCGGGTGCGGCGGGCAGCGGCGCGCGCGCCGGCGACGCGACCGGGACCTTCAGCACCCGCGCGCCGTCAACCGGCAGCGGCGGGTCGACGTAGCGCTCGGCGACCGCGATCAGCCAGAGGCTGCCGGCGATCGACGCGGCGAACACCGCCGCCCCCAGCCAGACGATGCCCTGCCGGTACCACGCAGCCGCAGGGTCGCGCAGCGCGGCCTCATCGCGCGGGGGCAGCGCCACCTTGGGACAGCGAGTGGACGTAGCCGGCGAGCAGCCGCACGTCGCGCTCGCCCAGGCGTTCGCGCCAGGGCGGCATCAGGCCGCTGCGCCCGTCGCGGATCGTGGTCTCGACGGTCTCCAGGTCGCCGCCGTACAGCCAGATCGAGTCGGTCAGGTTGGGTGCGCCCAGGTCCTGGTTGCCCTTGCCGTCGGCGCCGTGGCAGGCGGCGCAGTTGGTCTCGAAGGCCTCCTTGCCGGCGGCGGCCTTGGCGGCGTCGTGCGGCGCGCCGGACAGGCCGAGCACGAAGTTGGCGACGGCGACCACGCCGTCCTCACCCAGCGCCTCGCCCCACGGCGGCATCACGCCGTTGCGGCCGTCGAGGATGCTGGCCTCGATCAGCTCGCCGCTGCCGCCCCACAGCCAGTCGTGGTCGCTCAGGTTGGGCGCGCCCAGCGCCTGGCTGCCGTGGCCGGCGCGGCCGTGGCAGGCGGCGCAGTTGTCGCGGTACAGCACCTGGGCGATCGCCATCGCCTGCGGGTCGGCGCCGAGCTGCTCGATCGGCAGCGGCGCCAGCCGCTTCATCGTCGCGTCCAGCAGCGCCGCGTTGGCCGAGCGGTCGCGCGCGTACTGGCCCTGCGAGGTCCAGTCGAGCAGGCCCTTGTAGTTGCCGAAGCCCGGGTACAGCACGAAGTACGCGACCGCGCTGATGTACATCGCGAACGAGATCAGGATCCACCACAGCGGCAGCCGGTGCATGCCCTCGCGCAGCGTGCCGTTGGCCCACACGTGGCCGGTGGTGCCGTCGGGCAGCACCGGCACCCGGGCGCGCGGCCCCCACAGGAACAGCACGAAGGTGACGCCGAGGTTGAAGATGATCAGCACCACCACCCACCAGGACCAGAACTCGCTCACGACCTGTCCTCCGTCATGCTCGCCGCAGCGCCCTGGTCTTCCATCGGCAGACGGGCCAGGTCCTGGAACTTGCGCTTGTGGTATGGCAGCCAGGCCCAGACCCAGATGCCGATGAAGGCGAACATCATCGCGAGGATGAACACGCCGGCCAGATGCCCCCAGATCGGATTCATTGCCCGCTCGCCGCCGCTGCCGGTGCCGCAGCTGCCGATGCCGCCGCTGCAGCGGGCGGCACGTTGTCCACGCCCAGCCCCTGCAGGTAGGCGATCAGCGCGTCCAGCTCGGTCTTGCCGGCCACCGCCCGCGGCGCGCCGCGGATGTCGTCGTCGGTGTACGGATCGCCCAGCGTGCGCAGCGTGCGCATCCGCGCCTGGATGTCCTTGCCGTCGATCAGCGCGAGCGCGAGCCACGGGTAGGCGGGCATGTTCGACTCGGGCACCAGCGCGCGCGGGTCCAGCAGGTGCGCGCGCTGCCAGTCGTCGGAGTACTTGCCGCCGATGCGCGCGAGGTCGGGGCCGGTGCGCTTGCTGCCCCACTGGAACGGCCGGTCGTAGACCGATTCGCTGGCAGTGGAGAAGGCGCCGTAGCGCTGGGTCTCGAAGCGCAGCGTGCGGATCATCTGCGAGTGGCACAGGTAGCAGCCTTCGCGCACGTACAGGTCGCGCCCGGCCAGCCGCAGCGGGTCGTAGGGCTTCACGCCCTCGGCCGGCTGCACCTTGTTGGCCTCGATGAACAGCGGCGTGATCTCGGCCAGCCCGCCCAGCGACACCATCACCGCGGTGAGGATGCCCAGCGTCCAGACGTGCTTCTCGATGAACTCGAAGTGCCGGTAAGCCATGGCCGCCTCCTCAGCCGTGGGCCGGCAGCGGGGCCGGGCTCTGCATCGGTTCGGGCTCGGGGATCGGCACCGGGATCGGCGAGATGATCGGCTGGCGCGCGTCGGCGGCGGTGACCCACAGGTTCCAGGCCATCACCCACATCCCCAGCCAGATCAGCACGCCACCGAACCAGCGCAGGATGTACCACGGGTGGGTCGCGATCAGGCCGTCCAGGAACGAGTAGGTCAGCGCGCCGTCGACGCCGGTCTCGCGCCACATCATGCCCTGCATCACGCCGGCGACCCACATCGCCACCACGTAGCACAGCGTGCCGATGAAGTGCAGCCAGAAGTGCCACTCCATGCCCTTGATCGAGTGCATCGTCGGGCGGCCGAGCGCGCGCGGCGCCATCGCGTAGAGCGAGCCGATCGTGATCATCGCGACCCAGCCCAGCGACCCGGAGTGCACGTGCGCGACCGTCCAGTCGGTGTAGTGCGACAGCGAGTTCACGGTCTTGATCGCCATCATCGAGCCCTCGAAGGTCGAGGCCGCGTAGAACACCAGCGCCAGCACCATGAACTTCGCGGCCGGGTCGGTCTTGACCCTGTGCCAGGAGCCGTTGAAGGTCAGCAGGCCGTTGGCCGCCGAGCCCCAGCTGGGCATCAGCAGCACCAGCGAGAACGCCATGCCGACCGACTGCACCCAGTCGGGCAGCGCGGTGTACATCAGGTGGTGCGAACCGGCCCACATGTAGATCGAGATCAGGGCCCAGAAGTTGACGATCGAGAAGCGGTAGCTCCACAGCGGCTGCTGCGCCTGGCGCGGCACGAAGTAGTACATCATCCCGAGGAAGCCGGCGGTCAGGAAGAACGCGACCGCGTTGTGGCCGTACCACCACTGCACCATCGCGTCGACCGCGCCCGAGTACACCGGATAGGACTTGGTCAGCGACACCGGCAGCGCGACGTTGTTGACGATGTGCAGCAGCGCGACCGCGATGATGAACGCGCCGTAGTACCAGTTGGCGACGTAGATGTGGCGGATGCGCCGGCGCGCCAGGCTTGCGAAGAAGACCACGCCGAAACTGACCCAGACGACCGCGATCAGGATGTCGATCAGCCACTCGGGCTCGGCGTACTCCTTGCTCTGGGTCATGCCCAGCGGCATCGTCACCATCGCCAGCACGCAGATCAGCTGCCAGCCCCAGAAGGTGAACTCGGCCAGCCGCGGCAGCGCCAGGCGCGTGTGGCCGGTGCGCTGCACCGCGTAGTAGCAGGTGCCCATCAGCGCCGAGCCGCCGAAGGCGAAGATCACGCCGAAGGTGTGCGCCGGGCGCAGCTTGCTGAAGGCCAGGAAGGGCACGTTCAGGTTCCAGAACGGCCACGCCAGCTCGGCCGCCAGGTACATGCCGATCAGCATGCCGATGATGCCCCACACCGCCGAGGCGAACAGGAACAGGCGAACGATGCGGTCGTCGTAGGTTTCGATGCTGGCCATGTCAGGTCTCGGTCCGGGGCCCGGATTCTTGGACAAAGCGGCGTGCCCTGCCAAGCGCGGGACATTCGAGCGTTGCCGCAACGCCCCTCAAGCGTGGCCGCTGCGCATCCCGCACTCAGGATAAACCCGAGGCCCGCGACCGGATGCGGGTGCGCGCCCAAGTGCTGCCGGCTGCCTGCAGCCGCGCTGGTCGCACGCCGCCGCGCGCGGCGGCCGCGTTGTTGACGGCGCTGCGCGCGGCCCCTATCGTTGCCGGGCCCCAGGCTGGAGGTGCCGCCCGGTCATGAAGTCCACCGCCTTCTACTTCGACGAGCGCACGCTCTGGCACGTGCCCGGCGGCCTGCACGCGCTGTATCTGCCGGTCGGCGGCTGGATCCAGCCGATGTCGGGCAGCGGCATGGCCGAGTCGCCTGACTCCAAGCGGCGGATCAAGTCGCTGCTGGATGCGTCCGGCCTGAGCGCACGGCTGGACCTGCGCAGCGCGCCGCTGGCCAGCGAGGAGGACCTGAAGCGCGTGCACACGCCGCGCTACCTCGAGGAGTTCAAGCGGCTGAGCGACGCCGGCGGCGGCGAGCTCGGCGACACCGCGCCGTTCGGCGCGGGCAGCTACGAGATCGCGCGGCTGTCCACCGGGCTTGCGATCGCCGCACTCGACGGCGTGCTGCGCGGCGAGCACCGCAACGCGTTCGCGCTGACCCGCCCGCCCGGCCACCACTGCCTGCCCGACCGGGGCATGGGCTTTTGCCTGTTCAACAACATCGGCGTCGCGATCGAGACCGCGAAGGCGCGCCACCGCGTCGAGCGGATCGCGGTGATCGACTGGGACGTGCACCACGGCAACGGCACCCAGCAGGTGTTCTACGAGCGCGCCGACGTGCTGACGATCTCGCTGCACCAGGAGGGCTGCTTCCCGCCCGGCTACTCGGGCGCCGAGGACCGCGGCGCCGGCGCGGGGCTGGGCTTCAACCTGAACCTGCCGCTGCTGCCCGGCGGCGGCCACGAGTCGTACCGCTACGCGTTCGAGCGCATCGTCGAGCCGGCGGTCGACCGCTTCCGACCCGAGCTGATCGTCGTCGCCAGCGGCCTGGACGCCAACGGCGTCGACCCGCTCGCGCGCATGCAGCTGCACCCGCAGTCGTACCGGATGATGGCCCGCAGCGTGCTGCAGCTGGCCGCGCGCCACGCTGGCGACCGGCTGGTCGTCGTCCACGAAGGCGGCTACTCGGAGGTCTGCGTGCCCTTCTGCGCGCTGGCGATCGTCGAGGAGCTCAGCGGCCACCGCACCGAGGTGCCCGATCCGTTCACCGACTTCTTCTCGCTGCAGCAGCCGTCGGCCCGATTCCAGCAGCTGCAGCGCGAGCTGATCGACGAGATGGCGGCGCTGCACGGCCTGTGAGCCGCCACTTGCGCGGGGGTACACGATGAATCTCGCCGAGTACGCCAGCCACGACGCCCTCGGCCTGGCCGCGCTGGTCCGCCAACGTGAGGTCTCGCCGCAGGAGCTCGCGGCGCTGGCGCTCGACGGTTGCGCCCGCGTCAACCCGCGGCTGAACGCGGTGATCGCGCAGCTGCCCGACTGGCCGGCGCAGTTCGCCGCGCAGCCCGCGGGCGGGCCGTTCTACGGCGTGCCCTTCCTGATCAAGGATCTGGTGCTGCACGCGCAGGGCGTGGCCTGCGACATGGGCAGCCGGCTGGTGCACGGGCGCTTCGTCGCACCCGAGGACAGCCACCTGATGCGGCGCTTTCGCGCCGCCGGGCTGATGACGCTGGGCCGCACCAACACGCCCGAGTTCGGCTTCGCGCCGGTGGCCGAGCCGGTGCTGTACGGCCCGACCCGCAACCCCTGGGACACCGGTCGCGTCAGCGGCGGCTCCAGCGGCGGCGCGGCCGCGGCGGTGGCAGCCGGCATCGTGCCGGTCGCCCACGCGAACGACGGCGGCGGCTCGATCCGCATCCCCGCCGCCTGCTGCGGGCTGGTCGGGCTCAAGCCCACCCGCGGGCGCACCCCGGTCGGCCCCGACGCCGGCGATCCGCTGCACGGCATGGGCATCGAGCACGTGGTCACGCGCACGGTGCGCGACTGCGCGGCGATGCTCGACGCGATCGAGGGTCCCGAGCCGGGCGACTACTTCGCGATCGCGCGGCCGCAGCGGCCGTACCTGCAGGAGGCGGCGACCGCGCCGCGACCGCTGCGGATCGCGCTCGCCACCACCGGCCTGCGCGGCGCGCCTGCCGACCCGCGCTGCGTCGACGCCGCGCAGGCGGCGGCGCGGCTGTGCGCGTCGCTCGGCCACGCGGTCGAGCAGGCGCAGCCGCAGTACGACGAGGACGCGTTCCACGCCGCCAACCTGGTGTACTGGTGCTCGTTCCTCGGCGGCGTGATCGACGCCTGCGCGATGCTGTTCGGCCGCGCGCCCTCGCCCGAGCTGCTCGAGTCCAGCGTGTGGGCCTGCTACCGGCACGCGAAGACGCTGAGCGCGCTCGACCTGGAGCGCGCCGACATGGTGAAGAACGCGGTGTGCCGCGCGGTCGCGCCCTTCTTCGAGCGCTACGACCTGCTGCTGACCCCGGCGACCGCGTCCCCGCCGGTGGCGGTCGGCTCGATCGACGCGAATGCCGCCGGCGTCGGCGCCGCCGCCTGGTACGAGCAGGTGTTCGCGTTCTCGCCGTTCACCGCGCTGTTCAACCTGAGCGGCCAGCCGGCGCTCAGCCTGCCGCTCGCGCACACCGCCGACGGCCTGCCGCTGGGGGTGCAGTTCGTCGCGCGCTACGGTGACGAGGCGACGCTGTTCAACCTGGCCGGCCAGCTCGAGCAGGCGCAGCCTTGGCGCGACCGGCGTCCGCCGGTGCACGTCGCGAACCCGGGCTGAGCGCCGGCCCGACCGGCGCCGCCCCACCGCTTTCCCCACGCCAACGACCACAGGAGACGACCCGATGCGCACCCCATCCACGGCCCGGCTGCTCGCGGCGGCCACCACCCTCGCGCTGTTCGCGCTGGCCAGCCCGGCGAGCGCGAAGCCGACCTGCGCCGACGGCGTGATCAAGGTCGGCGCGGTGTCGACGATCACCGGCGTCGCCGACTTCAGCGAGGTGCCCAAGGCAACCAAGGCGGCCTTCGACCAGATGAACGCGAAGGGCGGCATCGAGGGCTGCAAGATCGACTACACGATCGAGGACGACAAGGGCGACCCGCAGGTCGCCGCGCAGGCCGCGCGCAGCCTGATCGACAACAAGGGCGTGGTCGCGATGGTCGGCTCGGGCAGCCTGCTCGACTGCCAGGTCAACGCGCAGACCTACCAGCGCAAGAACGTGCTGTCGATCCAGGGGCTGGGCGTCGACTCGGCCTGCTTCAACTCGCCCAGCGTGTCGCCGGTCAACGTCGGCCCGTTCACGCTGACCACCGCGATGGCCTACTACGCAGCCAAGACGCTGGGCACGCAGAAGCTGTGCGGGTTCTTCATCATCCTCGGCG
>CAZKCJ010000056.1:8456-11996 GCA_964550885.1 uncultured Rubrivivax sp.
CGGCGGCACCCAGGAGGCCTACAAGCAGGCGCTGGCCAACTGGGAGAAGATCAGCGGCAAGAAGGTGCACCTGATCGACCTGACCGTGCCGATCCAGGGCGACCTGACGCCGTACCTGCTGAAGGCGCGCGACGCCGGCTGCGACGCGGTCGTCAACAACGGCGTCGAGCCGAACGTGGTGCAGTGGGTGAAAACCGCCGACGCACAGAAGATCACCGGCATCAACTGGCTGTTCCTCGCGCCGGCCTACACCGTGCAGGTGGCCAAGGCGCTTGCCGACTCGAAGCAGCCGGTGTACGCGGGCACCGAGTGGGAGCCCTACACCGAGGCGGGCTCGCCGGCCAACCAGAGCTGGATCGCGTCGATGAAGGCCGCCGACCGCCCGCTGACCGCGTTCTCGCAGGGCGGCTACCTGGCGGCCAACGTGTTCGCCGAGGTGATCCGCGGGATGAACGGGCCGGTCACCAACGAGACCGTCGCCAAGGCGCTGCGCGGGATGCGCGAGCCGCTGAAGTTCCCGATCGCCGGCTCGCCCTGGATCTTCGGCCCCGGCAACGCGCACGCGCCGATGCAGTCGACCAAGGTGATGAAGCTCGACGGCGGCGCGTGGAAGGTGATGACCCCCGAGTGGGTGACGCTGCCGAAGATGTGAGGTGGAGGGCTTCCTGACGGCCGCGGTCGCGGGGCTGTCGGCCGGCGGCACCTACGCGGTGCTGGGCGTGTGCGCGGTGTTCACCTACCGCCTGGTGGCGGTGGTGAACTTCACCGGCGCGGCAATCGGCACTGCCGGCACCTTCGTGATGGTGGTGCTGTACCAGGCGGGGGTGCCGCTCGCGCTGGCGGTGCCCGCCGGCCTGGCTGCAGGCACGCTGGCCGGGGTCGCGATCGGCTTCGTCACCACCACCTGGTTCGCCGAGTCGGACGCCTCCAGCAAGGCCGCGGTCACGGTCGCGCTGTTCATCGGCATCGTCGCGGTCGGCCTGCGGCTGACCGGCGGCCAGCACCCACACCCCTTTCCCGAGCTGCTGCCCGGATCGGCGGCGCGCGTCGCCGGCGTCGAACTGACCAACGCCGCGCTGGCCGCGATCGGCCTGGCGCTGGTGTTCACGCTGCTGGCCGACACCTTCCTGCGGCGCACCCGCGTCGGCCTGCACCTGCGCGCGCTGGCCGAGCGGCCGGTGGCGGCCGAGCTGGTCGGCGTGCCGGTGCGGCGGCTGTCGCTGCTGGTGTGGGGCATCACCGGCGCGTTCACGACGCTGGCGCTGATGATCGTCGCGCCGCAGCGCTCGCCCGACTTCATGTCGCTGTCGCTGCTGGTGGTGCCGGCGCTGGCGGCGGCGCTGATCGGCTTCTTCCGCAGCTTCTGGGCCGCGCTCGGCGGCGGCGTGCTGATCGGCGTGCTCGAAGGCACGATGAGCCTGCTCGGCGGCACCAACCAGTACCGCGGCGTGATCCCCTTCGTCGTGATCCTCGCGGTGCTGCTGTGGGCGCAGCGCGGCGCGCGCTGGGACGAGGCGCGCTGAGCGCCCGCGCGCGCCGGCCCCGCACCGCCGCCCCGCACTGCTGTCCGGGATCGCCGCCCCGCACTGCTGCCCGGCACCGCCGCCCGCCTGCTGACGCCGCCCGTCCCGTGCCGCCGCTGCTGTCCCGACCCGACGCGCGCGCCGCGCTGAGCCTGCTGGCCGCAGCGGCCGCCGGCGGCGTCGCGGTCGTCGGCCTGCTCAACGCCTACTGGCTGTTCCTCGCGACCTCGCTGCTGATCTGGTCGATCGCGCTGCAGAGCCTGGGCCTGGTGGTCGGCCGCACCGGCATGATCGCGCTGTGCCAGATGGCCTTCGCCGGCGTCGGCGCGTGGGTCGTCGGCTGGCTCAACGTCGCCGGCTTTCCCGGCGGCCTTGCGCTGTGGATCCTGCTCGGCGGGCTGGCGGCGGTGCCCTTCGGCGTGGCGATCGGCCTGCCGGCGCTGCGGCTGCGCGGCATCAACCTCGCGATCGTCACGCTCGGCTTCGCGACCGCGTTCGACTCGGTGCTGTCGACGATCTCGTTTCCCGGCCAGACCCGCTTCCTCGCGGTGCCGCGGCCCGAGCTGTTCGCGTCCGACGCCGGCTACTTCGTGTTCGTGCTGATCTGGTTCGCGCTGATCGGCGCCGCGCTCGAGCTGGTCGCACGCTCGCGGCTGGGTGCGTCGTGGCTCGCGGTGCGCCACTCGGAGCGCGCGGCGGCCGCGCACGGCATCGGCATCCCGCGCGCGAAGCTGTCGGCGTTCGCGCTCAGCGCATTCATCGCCGGCGTGGCCGGCGGGCTGCTCGCCGGCTACCTGGGCACGCTGGTGGCCGACAACTTCAGCATGATCCAGTCGCTGATGCTGTTCGCGGTGGCGACCATGGTCGGCGCGCACTTCGCCGAGGGTGCGCTGATCGGCGGGCTGCTGATCACGCTGTTCCCCGAGCTGCTGCGCCGCTTCGACCTGCCGCAGGACATCGGCAACGTGCTGTTCGCGGTCGGCGCGACCCAGGCGCTGAGCACCGGCGAGAGCATGAGCCAGACGCTGCGGCGCAACCTGCGCAAGCTCGCGCGCCCGCGCGCGGCGCCGCCGCAGCGCGCCGAGGCGGCGGCCGGCGATGCGGTGGTGGCTGCAGCGCCGGCGCCAACCGGGATCCGCGCGCAGCCGCCGCGCGCCGCCGCCAGCGTCGGGGCCGGGCCGGTGCTGGCGATCGACGGCCTGACGGTGCGCTACGGCAGCGTGCTCGCGCTCAGCGACGTGCGGCTGCAGGTGCCGCCCAACGCGGTGATCGGCCTGATCGGCCCCAACGGCGCCGGCAAGTCGACGCTGATCGACGCGGTCAGCGGCTTCCTGCCGTCCTACGTCGGCAGCGTGACGCTGGACGGCCGCACGATCGACGCGCTCGCGCCGCACCTGCGCGCGCGCCGCGGCGTGCGCCGCACCTGGCAGACCACGCGCATCGTGCCCGAGCTGAGCGTGGGCGACTACCTGCGGCTGGCCGCCGGCGCGCTGCCGCCCGACGCGGTGCGCGCGGTGCTGCGCTGGCTCGACGGCCCCGACGCCGAGCAGCCGATCGCGTCGGTCGACGCCGGCACGCGCCGGCTGCTGGACCTCGCCGGCGTGGTCGCCGCGCGGCCGCGGATCGCGCTGCTCGACGAGCCCGCGGCCGGCCAGTCGTACGACGCGGCGCTGCGGCTCGCCGCGCGGATCGCCGAGATCCCGGCGCGCTTCGGCTGCGCGGTGCTGCTGGTCGAGCACGACATGGGGCTGGTGCGCAGCGCCTGCTCGGCGGTGACCGTGCTGGACTTCGGCAGCGTGATCGCCAGCGGCGAAACCATCGCCACGCTCGACTGCGCGGTCGTGCGCAAGGCCTACCTCGGTGCCGACGACGACCAGCCGCCGGCGCCCGCCACCGCGGCCAGCGGCGAAGCCGGCCGCGGCAACACCGCCCCGCAATGAGCCCCGCGACCGGCTCCACCGCAGCGGCCACGCCGGCGCGCGCCGGCGGCATCCGTTTCGCGGTCGAGTCGGTCTCG
>CAZKCJ010000057.1:0-11962 GCA_964550885.1 uncultured Rubrivivax sp.
ATCAACAAGCTAGGCATGTAGCGGATTATCAACAGAGACGGTTCCAATCAACGCCCGCGACGCGCCAAATCCACCCTGCGGGCCGGCGATTCTAGACCGTCTAGCAATCAATCCCCGGAGCGACGACTACGAAGTGAAAGGCCACTAACTGGTTGCTGCAGCCAGTCCCCACCATCCGGGAAGCTCATCCGCCGGTCTGTTTCGCATCGTGGTATCTCCTGATCAGGCAGTCGGATAAGGCTGTCGACCGCGCGCCTTGCCGGGTCCGACCGGTCAGCGCTGCGGCCGGATCACCAGGAAGCTGACCGCATCCCCGCGCCGCACGAGCACGCTCAGCGGCTTGCTCTTGTCGGCGCGCTGCGCAAGCTGCCCAAACTGGCGGGCGTCGACGATCTCGGTGTTGTCGAGCGCGAGCAGCACGTCGCCCTCGCGCAGACCGGCGCGCGCCGCCGCACCCTCGGCCGCGGTGACGCGCACGCCGCCCTTGATCCCCAGCTCGCGCTTCTGCGCGTCGCTCAGGTCCACGACGCTCAGGCCCAGCGCGCTCTTCGTCGCCTGCGGCGCGCCGTTGGATTCGCTGGGGCGACGCGCCGGCTGGTCGGGCTTGAACTCGTCGACGGTGACACCGAGCTCCTTGGTCGTGCCGCGCCGGAAGATCTGCAGCGTGATCCGGCTGCCCGGCTTGGTGCTGCCGATCATGCGCGGCAGGTCGCCCACCTTGTCGACCGGCTTGCCATCGACCTGCACGATGATGTCGCCGGCTTCGACACCGGCCTTGTACGCGGGACCGTCCGGCTCGACCCGCTGCACCAGCGCGCCCACCGGCTTGCCCAGGCCGATCGATTCCGCGACCTCCTTCGAGACCGGCGCGATCTGCACGCCGATGCGCCCGCGGATCACCCGTCCGGTGCTGCGCAGCTGCTCCGAGATCCGCATCGCGTCGGCGATCGGGATCGCGAAGGCGATGCCCATGTAGCCGCCGGAGCGGCTGAAGATCTGCGAGTTGATGCCGACCACCTCGCCGCGCAGGTTCAGCAGCGGCCCGCCGGAGTTGCCGGGGTTGATCGCCGCATCGGTCTGGATGAACGGCAGGTACTCGCCGGTGTCGCGGCCCTTGGCGCTGACGATGCCGGCGGTGACGGTGTTGTCCAGGCCGAAGGGCGAGCCGATCGCCACCACCCACTCGCCGACCTTGAGCTTGTCGCTGTCGCCGATGCGCACGAAGGGCAGCCCGCTCGCGTCGATCTTGACCAGCGCGATGTCGGTGCGCCGGTCGGCGCCGATGATCCGCGCCTTGAACTCGCGCTTGTCGGACAGCGTGACCAGCACCTCGTCGGCGCCGTCGACCACGTGCGCGTTGGTCATCACGTAGCCGTCGGCGCTGAGGATGAAGCCCGAGCCGACGCCGCGCTGCAGCGGCTCGTCGTCGCCGCGCGGGCCGCGCCGCTGTCCGGGCAGCGGGATGCCGAAGCGGCGGAAGAACTCCTCCATGTCGGGGTCGAGCTCGATCGCGGCACTGCGGCCGCGCTCGAGCGTGCGGATGTTGACCACCGCCGGGCCGACGCGCTCGACCAGCTCGGTGAAGTCGGGCAGCGTCTGCGCGCGCGCCGGCACTGCGCCCGCGAGCAGCAGCAAGAGCGCGCTCAGCAGCCAGCAGACGGCAACCGGCCACGGCAGGCGGCGCAGCGTGGCGGATCGTGAAGGGACGGGGGATCGCATCGAAGGCTCCTGGGCAAGGCCGGCCCGCGCTCGGGCCGCAGCGGGGATTGTCACGGACGGCGCTGCAGCGCCTGCACGAACTGCTGCAGCGCGGCCGGCGGCACGTCGCCGACCGCAGTGACCCACCAGGCGTCGCCGTGCGGCTGCATCAGCGTGTAGGTCGCGCCGCTGTGCCCCTGGATCGGGGCGCGGCGGCCGTGGCCGTCGCGCGGCTCGATGAACAGCGACACGTGGGTCAGGCCGTCGGAGAACACCGCCTGCAGCACCGACGCGCCATCGGCGCCGTCGGCCGGGTCGAGCAGGCGCCGCGCACAGCCGGTCAGCTCGAAGCCGGGCACCGGCGCGCGCAGCGCCCAGCCCTCGGCCTCGAGCCGGGTCGCGGTCGGCTGCGGCCGCACCTGGCGCCAGCCGTCGAGCCGGTGCATCGGCTGCAGCACCGTCTGCGGCTGCGGCCGCACGCCGATCTGCACCTCGGAGAAGGCGCTGGACTCGAGCACCTGCTGCTGCGGCCCGAGCACATCGGTGCGCAGCACCAGCGCGGTGCCGGCATCGACCCACAGCCGCTGCGTGAAGCGCAGTTCGTCCTGCGGGCGCAGCAGCAGCACCACCGCTTCGCGCCCGGCGACCATCGCCTGCCCCTGCTCCTGCACGCGGTAGGAGCCGCGCGCACGCGGGTCGAGCACGGTCCGCAGCGCGGTGGTGCGCGGATCGCGACGCTCGATCACCGCGACCCGCTTGGCCGGCCACAGCGTCGTCACCTGGTCGTCGTGGCGGTAGGTCCGCTGCATGCGGCCGTCCAGCACCTCGACTCGCTCGTAGGATTCGCCGCCCTCGGTGAAGTGCGCGACCCGCGCGCTGGACAGCACGCCGTCGGCGCTGGACACCAGCGTGCCCTGGTAGTTCAGCTCGCGCGCGGCGACGTGGATGCGCGCGAACCAGCGGCGCACCTGCTCGTCGTCGAGCACCGGCGGTCGCGGCGACGAAGCCGACGCTGCCGCGGGGGTTGCCGCCACCGCCCGCACGCCGAAGCCACCCAGCAGCGGCAGCGCCAGCAGCCGGGCGGCCAGCCCCACCGCCCGACGCCGGTGCGGCTGCAGCGGTGCTGCCGGCGGCATGCCCATCAGCGGCCGAAGGCGATCGGCTCGAGGTCGCGCCGCGCCGCCAGCGGCAGCGACACCGGCTGGGCGACGCCGAAGTCGCGGTGCGCGCGCAGGTAACGGTCGAGCTGCTCGTCGCGCACCAGCACCCGGTCGGCCGCCGGCAGCGTCAACGGCGGCGCGGCGGGGCCTGCAGGCAGCGCGGCGAGCGAGCGCGCCGCCGGATCGTCACCGTGCACGCCGCGCAGCACGAACAGCGCGGTGCCCAGCACCATCAGCCCGGCGGCCAGCGCCAGCGGCAGCGTCCAGCGCCATCCGGTGCGCGCCAGCTGCAGCTGCACGGGTTGCCGCGACGGCAGCGCCGGCGGCTGCGACGTCAGCCGTCCCGGCCGCAGCGGTGTCGGCGGCACGGGCAGCGGCGCCGGCTCGGCGGCCAGGCGCGACCGCAGGTCCGCCAGGAAGGCGGCCTCGCGCCGCGGGCTGCTGGCCAGATCGCCGCTGCGCAGCACGTCGCCGATCAGGTGGTATGCGTGCCAGCGCTGCTGCGCGAGCGGATCGGCCGCGGCCCACGCAGCCAGCACCGGTTCGAGTTCGTCGGCGCGCGCCTCGCCATCGGCCAGCGCCGACAGCAGCCAGCGCGGATCCTGCGGGGCGGGGTCGGGGGCTTGGTCGGTCATCGGTCGTTCTCCAGCGGATGGCTACCAGCGCCGGCCCGCACGCGGCTCGAGGTGCGGGCGCAGCGCCAGCGCGATCGCCTCGCGGGCGCGGAAGATGCGCGAGCGCACGGTCCCCACCGGGCAGTCCATCGCGTCGGCGATCTCCTCGTAGCTCAGTCCTTCGATCTCGCGCAGCGTGATCGCCTGGCGCAGGTCCGCCGACAGCGCCTGCACGGCGGCTTCCACCGCCGCCGCGATCTCGCGGCTGGCCAGCACCGATTCGGGGGTCTCGCCGTCGCTTAGGTCGCAGCGCCGCGCGGAAGTTTCGTCGTCGCCGTTGCCCTCGGCGAGTGCGCTGTCGGTGACCACCGGGTCGCGCTGCCGCTCGGCCAGCGCCTTCTTCGCCGAGTTGACCGCGATCCGGTAGAGCCAGGTGTAGAAGGCGCTGTCGCCGCGGAACTGCGGCAGCGCCCGGTAGGCGCGCACGAAGGTCTCCTGTGCGATGTCGGGGACCAGGTCGACGTCGCGCACCATCCGCGCGATCAGCCGTTCGACCCGGCGCTGGTACTTGACCACGAGCATCTCGAACGCGTGCACGTCGCCGTGCTTGAAGCGTTCGACCAGCAGCGCATCGGCGTCGGCATCGCTCATCGCGCCGACATCGCATCGCCGCCCGAAGCGGCAAAGACCGCGGCGCGCAGGCCGGGCCAGCTGGCCGCCTGGGTGCTTCGGCCGACCAGCAGCCACTGCGTGGCCCCTGGTGCCTGCGGGCGAAAGCGCAGCAGCAGCCAGGCGCCGAAGTCCAGCGCCGGCTCGACCGTACCGGCCTGCTCGAAGCGTCCGTCGAGCGCCGCGCAGGTCCAGCGCGCGCCGTCCCAGCGCAGCCGCCGCGGTGGCGCTGCCGGCCGCGTCAGCGCCGCGGCGAGTGCGCCCGCGGCCAGCGCCGCAGCCGCCGTCGCACCCGCACTGCCGCCCAGCCACGCGCTCGCCCAGGCGGCCGCGACCGCCGCCGCCAGCGCGCGCAGGGCCGCCTCGCCGGCACGCCGGCAGCCGGTGGCGGGCGTGGTCTCGACCTGGACCGCTGGAGCGGCGTGCATGCGCGGCGGCAGACCGGCTGCCGGATCAGGCGCGGCGGAAGACCAGCGTGCCGTTGGTGCCGCCGAAGCCGAAGTTGTTCTTCACCGCGACCTCGATCTTCATCTCGCGCGCGGTGTTCGCGCAGTAGTCCAGGTCGCACTCGGGATCCTGGTCGAAGATGTTGATCGTCGGCGGGCTGACCTGGTGGTGCAGCGCGAGCGCGGTGAACACCGATTCGACGCCGCCGGCGCCGCCGAGCAGGTGGCCGGTCATCGACTTGGTGGAGTTGACGACCAGCTTCTTCGCGTGCTCGCCGAAGGCGAGCTTGATCGCATTGGTCTCGTTGACGTCGCCCAGAGGCGTGGAGGTGCCGTGCGCGTTCAGGTACTGCACCTGGTCGGCGCTGATGCCGGCGTTGCGCAGCGCCGCGCGCATCGCGCGCTTCGGGCCGTCGACGTTGGGCGCGGTCATGTGGAAGGCGTCGGCGCCCATGCCGAAGCCGATCAGCTCGGCGTAGACCTTCGCGCCGCGGCGGCGCGCGTGCTCGTACTCCTCGAGCACCAACACGCCGGCGCCCTCGCCGAGCACGAAGCCGTCGCGCTCCTTGTCCCAGGGGCGCGACGCGGTCTCGGGCGAATCGTTGCGGGTGGACAGCGCGCGCGCCGACGCGAAGCCGCCGACGCCCAGCGGCGAGATCGTCGCCTCGGCGCCGCCGGCGACCATCACGTCGGCGTCGCCGTACTCGATCAGCCGGCCGGCCTCGCCGATGCAATGCAGCCCGGTGGTGCAGGCGGTGACGATCGCCAGGTTCGGGCCGGTGAAGCCGTAGCGGATCGACAGGTGGCCGGAGATCATGTTGATGATCGACGCCGGCACGAAGAACGGCGAGATCCGCCGCGGCCCGCGCGCGCGGTACTCGTCGCCGGTCTGCTCGATCAGCGGCAGCCCGCCGATCCCGGAGCCGACCATGCAGCCGATGCGCTCGGCGGTCTCCTCGGTCAGCGCATCGCCGGTGGGCAGCCCGGCGTCCTGCACCGCCTGGACCGACGCCGCCAGGCCGTAGTGGATGAAGCTATCCATGTGCCGGGCTTCCTTGCCCGGCAGGTAGGCCTCGACGTCGAAGCCCTTGACCTCGCCGGCGAAGCGGCAGGCGAAGGCCGACGCATCGAAGTGGGTGATCGGCGCGATGCCGCTGCGGCCGGCCAGCAGGTTGGCCCAGCCCTCGGCCACCGTGTTGCCGACCGGGCTGATCAGCCCGAGGCCGGTGACGACGACTCTGCGACGCGCCATGGCGGCCGGGCTCGCCGCCTCAGCTCTTGTGATGCGCGGTCGCGTACTGGACCGCCAGCGCGACGGTGGTGATCTTCTCGGCCTCCTCGTCGGGGATCTCGATGCCGAACTCGTCCTCGAGCGCCATCACCAGTTCGACCGTGTCGAGCGAATCCGCGCCCAGGTCGGCGACGAAGGCCTTCTCGCTGGTGACGTCGGCTTCGGGTACGCCGAGTTGTTCGGCAATGATCTTCTTGACACGGGCTTCGATGTCGCTCATGACTCCTCCGGGAGTGGGTCCGGTTATCGGACGGGGATTCTAGCGGGGCGCCTCGTGCCGCCAGCGGCAGGGCAGCCGCCGCGGCTCAGCTCATGTACATGCCGCCGTTGACGCTCAGCTCGGCACCGGTGATGTAGCCGGCACCGGGGCTGGCGAGGAAGGCGACCGCGTGCGCGACTTCCTCTGGCGTGCCCAGCCGGCCCAGCGGGATCTGCTGCAGCAGCGCGGCGCGCTGCGCTTCGGGCAGCGCGTCGGTCATGTCGGTGGCAATGAAGCCCGGCGCCACGCAGTTGACGGTGATCGCGCGGCTGCCCAGCTCGCGCGCCAGCGCGCGGGTCATGCCGGCGACGCCGGCCTTGGCGGCCGCGTAGTTGGCCTGGCCGGCGTTGCCGCTCATCCCGACCACCGAGGTGACGTTGACGATGCGGCCGTAGCGCTGCTTCATCATCGGCCGGATCGCCGCGCGGCACAGCCTGAACACCGCCTTCAGGTTGGTGTCGAGCACCGCGTCCCAGTCGTCGTCCTTCAGGCGCATCGCCAGCTGGTCGCGGGTGATGCCGGCGTTGTTGACCAGCACCTGCAGGCCGCCTTCGGCCTTGACGATACTGTCGACCAGCGCGTCGGTCGCCGCTGCGTCGTTGACCTCGAGCACCGCGCCGCGGCAGCCCGGGTGCGCGGCCAGCGCCGCGCCGATTGCCTGCGCCCCGGCCTCGGTGGTGGCGGTGCCGATCACCCGCAGGCCCTGCGCGGCCAGCGTCGCCGCGATCGCCCGGCCGATGCCGCGCGACGCGCCGGTGACCAGCGCGACCGATGTGTCCGCACTCATAAGGCAAGCTCCGCGCTTGCGCGCTCCGCGGAGAGCGCTTGGGAGCGGCCCGGCGCGCTCACGCCAGCAGCTCCTTGCAGTCGGCCAGGCTCGGCGGGTCGAACAGCGCGCCGACCTTCAGCTCGGGGTCGATCCGCCCGACCATGCCGGCCAGCACCTTGCCCGGGCCGCACTCGACCACGTGGGTGACGCCGCGCGCGCGCAGCGCGTGCACGGTGTCGACCCAGCGCACCGCGCCGAAGGCCTGGCGGTAGAGCGCGTCGCGGATCGCAGACGGGTCGTCCACCACCGCGACGTCAACGTTGTTGACCAGCGGGATGCGCGGCGCCGCGAAGGGCACTGCCGCCAGCCGCTCGCGCAGCGCCTCGGCCGCCGGACGCATCAGCGCGCAGTGGAACGGCGCCGACACCGGCAGCGCGATCGCGCGCTTGGCGCCCAGCGCCTTGAGCAGCTCGCGTGCCTTCTCCACACCGGCCGCCGAGCCGGAGATCACCGTCTGGCGCGGGTCGTTGTAGTTGGCCGCCTGCACCACCTCGCCCGATGCGGCCGCCGCCTGCGCGCAGCCCTCGGCCACCTTGGCCGGATCCAGGCCGATCACCGCGGCCATCGCGCCGGCGCCCACCGGCACCGCGTCCTGCATCGCCTGCGCGCGAAAGCGCACCAACGGCAGCGCGTCGGCCAGGCGCAGCGCGCCGGCGGCGACCAGCGCGCTGTACTCGCCGAGCGAGTGGCCGGCGACCGCCGCCGGCTGCGCGCCGCCTTCGGCCAGCCAGGCCTGCCAGCAGGCGATCCCGGCGGTGAGCATCACCGGCTGGGTGTTGGTGGTCAGGTCCAGCCGCTCCTGCGGGCCGCTCCTGATCAGGGCGGCCACGTCCTCGCCGAGCGCGGCCGAGGCCTCGTCGAGCACCGCGCGCACCGCCGGATGGTCGCCCCACGCGTTGAGCATGCCGACGGCCTGCGAGCCCTGGCCGGGAAAGACGAATGCGAAGCTCATGGTGGTCGTTGCCTGCGGTTGCGGCGGTTGATCGCGGGGGTCGATGGCGGGAGCCGGGCGGGGCGGGTCGAAAGGGGCTTTGCTGCGTCTGGGCGGCGGCGATCGGTTCGCGCCTGGCTCAGTAGTCGAGCAGCACCGCGCCCCAGGTGAAGCCGCCGCCCACGCCCTCGAGCAGCAGCGTGTCGCCGCGGCGGATGCGGCCGCTGCGCACGGCGGCGTCCAGCGCCAGCGGGATCGACGCGGCCGAGGTGTTGCCGTGCTGGTCGACGGTGACGATCAGCCGCTCGGGCGGCACGCGCAGCTTGCGCGCGGCCGACTGCATGATCCGGATGTTGGCCTGGTGCGGGATCAGCCAGTCGACGTCCTCGGCGCGCCGCCCGGCCTTGGCCAGCACCGCGTGCGCGGCGCTGTCGAGCACGCCGACCGCGAGCTTGAACACCGCCTGGCCGTCCATGCGCAGCAGCGGGTCGCCCAGCACCTGTCCGCCGGCGACCGTGCCGGGCACGCACAGGATGTCCACGTGCCGGCCGTCGGCGTGCAGCTCCACCGCGAGCAGGCCCGGCGCGTCGCTGGCCTGCAGCACGACTGCGCCGGCGCCGTCGCCGAACAGCACGCAGGTGCCGCGGTCGTCGAAGTCGAGGATGCGCGAGAAGACCTCGGCGCCGACCACCAGCGCGCAGCGCGCGCCGCCGGTGCGGATCAGCGCGTCGGCCACGCCCAGCGCGTAGACGAAGCCCGAGCACACCGCCTGCAGGTCGAAGGCCGGGCAGCCGTGCACGCCCAGCTTGCGCTGCAGGATGCACGCGGTCGACGGGAACACCATGTCCGGCGTCGAGGTCGCGACGATGATCAGGTCGAGGTCGGCAGCGCTGCAGCCGGCCGCGTCCAGCGCGCGCTGCGCCGCCGGCAGCGCGAGGTCGCTGGCGGTCACGCCGTCGGCGGCGAAGTGACGCGAGCGGATGCCGGTGCGCTCGACGATCCACTCGTCGCTGGTCTGCACGCCGCGCTCGGCCAGCCGCGCGACCAGGTCGGCGTTGCTCAGCCGCAGCGGCGGCAGGTGGCTGCCGGTGCCGGCGATGCGGGTGTAGCGCAGGGGCGTGTCGCTCACTTCGATCTCTTCGGGCTGCGCCCGCGGGGTTCGCGCTCGGCGCGGCCGCTCGGGCTTGCTGCACTGCGCATCGCGTTCATCGGGCGTCGTGCGCGGCCCGGCACACTCATGCGGCCTGGCCGCTGCCGGCGGCGCCCGCCTCGATGCCGGGCAGCGCAGCGAGCGCGATCCGGTCGCGCACGCGGTCGGTCAGGCGGTTGCGGGCCGCATCATAAGCGCGGGCCAGCGCCTGCTCGAACGCGAACGCATCGGCCGAGCCGTGGCTCTTGAACACCAGCCCGCGCAGGCCCAGCAGCGCCGCGCCGTTGTAGCGGCGCGGATCGACCCGGCGCTTGAAGCGCTTGAGCACCGGCAGCGCCGCCAGCGCCGCCAGGCGGGTGAACGGGCCGCGGGTGAACTCCTGGCGGATGAACTCGGTCAGCATCGCCGCCAGCCCCTCGGCCGACTTCAGCAGCACGTTGCCGACGAAGCCGTCGCACACGACGATGTCGGTGGTGCCGAGGAAGATGTCGTTGCCCTCGACGTTGCCGTGGAAGTTGATCTGGCCGCCGGCGGCGGCGGCGCGCAGCAGCTCGGCCGCGCGCTTGATCGTGTCGCTGCCCTTGATCGCCTCCTCGCCGATGTTGAGCAGGCCCACGCTGGGCTCGTCGCGGCCGTCGACCGCCGACACCAGCGCGCTGCCCAGCAGCGCGAACTGCAGCAGGTGCTCGGGCGTGCAGTCGACGTTGGCGCCCAGGTCGAGCACGGTGGTGTAGCCGTCGGCGCGGTTGGGCATCACGGTGGCGATCGCCGGGCGGTCGATGCCGTCGAGCGTCTTGAGCAGGTAGCGCGCCAGCGCCATCAGCGCGCCGGTGTTGCCGGCCGACACGCAGGCCTGCGCCGCCGGCGGCGCGCCGTTCTGCCCGACCAGCTGGCTGAGCGCGACCCGCAGCGACGAGTCCTTCTTGCGGCGCAGTGCGACCTCGACCGGATCGTCCATGGTGACGACCTCGGTCGCCACCACCGCGCTGCAGCGCGGCCAGCCGCGCGCACCCTGCAGCGCGGCCGCGGTGCCGACCAGCACCAGCGACGCCTGCGGATGATTCGCGAGGAACGCGCGACACGCGGGCAGCGTGACCGCCGCGCCGTGGTCGCCGCCCATGCAGTCGACCGCCAGGCTGACGGCGGCGAGCGGTTCGGGGGCGGCGGGATGGCTCATGTCGAGCGCGATGGGTTCGGGCGGCCGCGGCGCACCGCACAGCGCCCGGCGCGGTCGCGTGCGCCCGCCGGGTCGCTTCGCCTGATGGCGTCGGCCGGCGGCGCGGCGCAGGCAGGCCGGGGCTCGAGCGGCGTGGCTGCCGGCGCCAGGCCGCGGTCTGGCATGCGCCGGCGGCTGCGCGCGGCCGCCGGCCGCGGCGGCTTCAGGCTTCGGCCTTGGTCTTCAGCACCTTGCGCCCGCGATAGAAGCCCGACGGGCTGATGCGGTGGCGCAGGTGCACCTCGCCGGTGGTCGGCTCGATCGCCATGCCCGGCTGGACGAGCGCGTTGTGCGAACGGTGCATGCCGCGCTTGGACGGCGACTTCTTGTTCTGCTGGACAGCCATGATCTGTGGACTCCCGGGGCAGCCGCAACCGGCCGCGCGCCAAAGGCGGTGCCGAACCAAGCCGGCGTGGGCGCCACCGCGGCGGCGCGTGCACAGCGCCTGTGCGCGCCGTGCGAAGCCGGGCATTGTAGCAGCGCACTCGCCGCCGCCCGGCTGCGTTCAGGGCTGCTGCGGCCGGCGGCGCAGCGCCTGCAGCGCGGCGAACGGATGCTCGGGCGGCGCGTCGCCGGCCGGCGCCGGCAGCTCGCAGGCCGCGTGCCGCGGCACCAGCGGCAGCGCGAGGATCAGCTCGTCCTCGATCAGCGCCTGCAGGTCGAGCGCCTGATCGAGCGCGAGCACGTCGTCGTCGCTGTCGGCGTCGAGCCGCTCTGCCTCGGCCTCGCCTTCGACGAAACGCAGCGCCCGGTCGACCGCCAGCGGGACCGGCAGCGGCTGCAGGCAGCGCTGGCAGGCCAGCACGAGCTCGGCACGGGCCTGCAGCTGCAGCCAGACCTGCGGCGGATGGCCGGGCACCGGCCGCTGCTCGCCGCGCGCCGCCCAGGCCACCGCCGCCGCGCCCGGCGTCGGTGCCGCCGCATCGACCAGCAGCCGCGCGAACTGCGCCAGCGGCCACTGCCCCTGCAGCTGCGCGCCGGCACGGGCGAACGCGGCAACGTCGAGTCGATGCGGATCAAAACCAGGCTCGGCCATGCGGGCCAGTGTAGCCGCGCACCGCCACAGCCCAGGAGCGCGCAACCGGCAGCGGCCGAAGCGTGCTGACTGCGGCCGGCGGCACTGCAATGCGCGCACCACGCGCCGACTGCGTGCGCCGCGCATTCGCGCCGCGCGCCGCGCGCCGACAGCAGCGCCGACAGCAGCGCCGGCGGCAGCGGCAGCGGCAGCGGCAGCGGCAGCGGCAGCGTCAGCGTCGCAGTCGAGCCACCGACTGCACCGACAATGCGGCGATGCCCGACCCCGCCGCGCCCCTGGTCCTCGCGTCGACCTCGCCCTACCGGCGCGAGCTGCTCGCGCGGCTGCGGCTGCCGTTCACGGTGTGCGCGCCGCAGGTCGACGAGGCCGCGCAGCCCGGCGAGGCCCCGGCGGCGCTGGCGCTGCGCCTGGCGGTGGCCAAGGCGCGGGCGGTGGCCGCGACCCAACCGCAGGCGGTGGTGATCGGTTCCGACCAGGTCGCGGAGCTCGACGGCGAGGCGATCGGCAAGCCGGGCACGCACGCACGCGCGCTCGCGCAGCTGCGCCGGATGCGCGGCCGCAGCGTGGCCTTCCACACCGCGGTCGCGGTGGTGCGCGCGGCCGACGGCTTCGAGCAGGCGCGGCTCGCGTCGGTGCAAGTGCGCTTCCGCGCGCTCGACGACG
>CAZKCJ010000058.1:0-279 GCA_964550885.1 uncultured Rubrivivax sp.
CGCCCCCAGCGCCGCGGCGGCGAGCCCGGCACCGGCCGCAGCAGCGTCGCCCGCCGCGGCGGCCGCGCCAGCGCCCGCGCCCGCGGCCACGCCGCCAGAGCCGAAGGCAGTGGTCGCGCCGACGAGCGCGTCGTCCGCCCGGGCCGGCACCGCAGCGCAGCGGCCGCCCATCGCGGCTCAGCGCGCGATGCCGCGATCGGCCCGCGCGAGGAAGTCGGTCATCAACGCCGCATCGGCGGCGGCCGACGGCACCTCGCCGGCCAGCGCGCCGATCGCCGC
>CAZKCJ010000058.1:289-11868 GCA_964550885.1 uncultured Rubrivivax sp.
GTTGCAGCGTCAGCCCCTGCCGGTACAGCAGCCGGTGCATCTGTCGCACCGCGGCGATGCGCTCGGCGGCGAAGCCGCGCCGGCGCAGGCCCTCGGTGTTGACGCCGCGCACCACCAGCGGGTTGCCGTCGACCAGCATGAACGGCGGCACGTCCTGCGACACCGCGCTGGACGAGCCGATCATCGCGTGCGCGCCGACCTTGCAGAACTGGTGCACCCCCGACAGCCCGCCGACGATCACCCAGTCGCCCAGGTGCACGTGGCCGGCCAGGCCGGCGTAGTTGGCCATCACCACGTGGCTGCCGACCTGGCAGTCGTGCGCGATGTGCACGTTGGCCATGATCCAGTTGTCGTCGCCCAGGCGGGTCACGCCCGCGTCCTGCGCGGTGCCGCGGTTGAAGTTGCAGTACTCGCGGATGGTGTTGCCGTTGCCGATCTCGAGCGCGGTCGGCTCGCCCGCGTACTTCTTGTCCTGCGGCGCGCCGCCGAGCGCGCAGTAGGGCGCGATCCGGTTGTCGCGGCCGATCGTCGTCGGCCCCTCGAGCACGCAGTGCGCGCCGATCGTGGTGCCCGCGCCGATGCGCACGCCCGCGCCGACGATCGCGTAGGGGCCGATCTCGACCTCGGCCGCCAGCTCGGCCGCCGGGTCGACGATCGCGCTCGGGTGGATGCGCGCCATCGCCGCGCCTACGGCGCGCGCCGGATCGCGCACATCATCTCGGCCTCGGCCGCGACCTCGCTGCCCACGCGCGCCTGGCCGTGGAAGCGCTGCACCCCCTGGCGCAGCCGCAGCAGGGTCACGTCCAGCAGCAGCTGGTCGCCCGGCTCGACCGGGCGCTTGAAGCGCGCGTTGTCGATCGCCGCGAAGTACACCAGCGTGTCCTCGTCGATCTCGACGCCGGCGCTGTCCAGCGCCAGCAGCGCCGCCGCCTGCGCCAGCGCCTCCAGGATCAGCACTCCCGGCATCACCGGGCGGCGCGGGAAGTGGCCGACGAAGAAGGGCTCGTTGATGGTCACGTTCTTCAGTCCCAACAGCCGCTTGCCGCGCTCGGCCTCGAGCACCCGGTCGACCAGCAGCAGCGGGTAGCGGTGCGGCAGCTTCTTCAGGATCTGGTGGATGTCCATACGCTCAGCCCGAACGGTTCTCGAGGGCGCGCAAGCGCGCGCGCAGCACGCCGAGCTGGCGCACCAGCACCGCGTTCTTCTCCCAGGTGCCGGCGGCGTCGACCGGGAACGCACCGCCGTAGCGGCCCGGCTGCAGGATCGAGCGCAGCACCTTCGCGCCGGCGGCCACGTGCACCCGATCGACGATGCGGATGTGGCCGACGATGCCGACCTGGCCGCCGAAGCTGCAGTGCGCGCCGATCCGGGTGCTGCCGGCGACGCCGACGCAGGCGGCCATCGCGGTGTGCGCGCCGATCTCGACGTTGTGCGCGATGTGGATCAGGTTGTCGAGCTTGACGCCGTCGCCGATCACGGTGTCGCCAAGCGCGCCGCGGTCGATGCAGCTGTTGGCGCCGACCTCGACCGCGTCGCCGAGGCGCACCGCACCCAGCTGCTCGATCTTCTCCCAGCGGCCGCCTGCGGCCGGCGCGAAGCCGAAGCCGTCGCCGCCGATCACCGCGCCGCCCTGCACCACGCAGCGCTCGCCCAGGCGGCTGCCCGCCCCGATGCACGCGCGCGCGGCGATCCGGCAGCCGGCGCCGAGCTGCGCGTCGGCGCCGACGTGCGCCTGCGCGCCGACCACCACCCCGGCGGCGATCGCCGCGCGGTGGCCGACGTAGGCGAGCGCGCCGATCGAGGCCTGCGGGTGCAGCTTCGCGCCCGGCTCGACCACCGCGCTCGGATGCACGCCGGCAGCCGGCGGCGGCCGCAGCCGCTGCGCCCACCACTGGCTCAGCCGCGCGTAGTACAGGTACGGGTCGTCGACCAGGATCGCCGCCGGCCGCGCGCGCACCGCGTCGCGCAGCGCGCCGCGCACGATCAGGCAGCCGGCGCGGGTGGCCTGCAGCAGCGGCTCGAGCTTCGGGTTTGCGAGGAAGCTGATCGACTCGGCGTCCGCGCTCTCGAGCCCGGCGATCCGGCGCAGCACCAGCGCCGGGTCGCCCAGCAGTTCGCCGCCCAGCTGCTCGACCAGTTCACCGGCACGGACCTCGACCATGGAGCGCCCTTGCGCGGCGGCGCGTCAGCGCGAGTTCGCCGGCGCGGCGTTCAGCACCTTGATGATCTTCTCGGTGATGTCCACGCGCGCGCTCGCGAAGACCGCCTCCTGCAGGATCACGTCGTACTTGTCCTGCTCGGCGACCTGCCGGATCACCCGGTTCGCGCGCTCGAGCACGGCCTGCAGCTCCTCGTTCTTGCGCTGCGCGAGATCCTCCTGGAACTCGCGACGCCGGCGCTGCAGGTCGCGGTCCTGCTCGACCAGCTCGCGCTGGCGGCGCACGCGCTCGGACTCGGCCAGGGTCGGGCCTTCCTTCTCGAGCTTCTCGGCCGCGGCCTTCAGCCGCGCGCCCTGGTCGACCAGCTCCTTCTCGCGCTTGCCGAACTCGCCCTCCAGCCGCGCCTGCGCCGCCTTGGCCGGTGCGGCCTCGCGCAGCAGCCGCTCGCTGTTGACGTAGCCGATCTTCAGCTCCTGCGCCTGCGCCGCGAACGCGGCGAGCACGGCCGCGGCCGCGACCGCAACGAGCGCTGTCCTGGACTTCCTGGTCATCAGAATCTGGTCCCGATCTGGAATTGGAAGGGCTGGATTCTATCGGTCGGCTGCGAACGGATCGGCCAGCCGTAGCTCAGCTTCAGCGGCCCCATCGGCGAGATCCAGCTGATGCCGAAACCGGCCGACGCGCGCAGCGAACCCAGGTCGACCGACTGGCCGTCGGCCCAGACGTTGCCCACGTCGAAGAAGCCGAACAGGCGCAGGCTCTTGTCGTTGCCCGCCCCCGGCACCGGCGCGTACAGCTCGATGTTCGCGTTCAGCTTCTTGTTGCCGCCGACGAACGCGCCGGTCGGGTCGATCTGGCCGAGCGAACCCTGCTGGAAGGCCCGCACCGAGCCCAGGCCGCCGCCGTAGAAGTTCTTGAACACCGGGTACGGGCGGCTGCCCACCTGGATTCCCCAGCCGAGCTCGGCGTTGGTGCCGACCGACATGTCCAGCGGCAGCGCGAAGAAGTACTGCGCCTGGGTGTTCAGCCGCACGTACTGCAGGTCGCCGATCACGCTGAAGTCGCCGTTGGCGCGCAGGTAGTAGCCGGCGGTCGGCAGCAGCGCGCTGTTGCGCTGGTCGCGCGACCAGCCCACCGTCATCGGCAGCGAGTAGCTGTTCGGCCCGTACTCCTCGCGGTACAGGTAGTAGGTGTTGGGCACGAAGGGGCCGCTGGCAATCTGGATCTGCTCGTAGCCGAAGCCGAAGAACACGGTGTCGATGTCGGTGAAGGGCACGCCGTAGCGCACCGACCCGCCCCAGGTGACCAGCTGGTAGGAGTCCCCGAAGGTGTTGTAGGGGCTGGACGCGCGGTAGTACAGGTCGAAGCCGCGCGACACGCCGTCGATCGTGTAGTACGGGTCGTTGGTGGTCAGCGCGAAGGTGCGCGAGATCTTGCCGGTGTTGACCTCGAAGCCCAGGTAGTGGCCCGAGCCGAACACGTTCTCCTGCTTGACCGACGCCGACAGCGTCAGGTTCTCGGCGCTGGAGTAGCCGGCGCCGATCTGCAGGCTGCCGGTGGCCTTCTCGGTCACGTTGACCACCAGGTCGACCTGGTCGGGCACGCCCGGCACCTCGCGCGTCTCGACCGCCACCTCGCTGAAGAAGCCCAGCCGGTCGATCCGGTCGCGCGACTGCTTGATCCGCGCGCCGTCGTACCAGGCGCTCTCGAGCTGGCGGAACTCGCGCCGGATCACCTCGTCGCGGGTGCGCGTGTTGCCGGCGATCTCGATGTGGCGCACGTAGACCCGGCGCAGCGGCTCGGCCGCGAGCGTGACCGCGACCTGCGCGCGCTCGCGGTCGATGTCGTAGCGCGGTTCGACCCGCGCGAACGCGAAGCCGAAGGTCGCGAAGCGCTCGCTGAAGGCGCGCACGGTCTCGGTGACCTGGTCGCCGCGGAAAGGCTTTCCCGGGCGTACCAGCACCAGCGCGCGGAACTCGTCCTCGCGGCCGAGGTAGTCGCCCTCCAGCTGCACGCCGGTGACGGTGAAGACCTGGCCCTCGTGGATCGTGATCGTGATCGTGATGTCCTGCTTGTCGGGCGAGATCGTCACCTGGGTGGACACCAGCTCGAACTCGAGGTAGCCGCGGTTCAGGTACCAGGCGCGCAGCGTCTCGAGGTCGGCGTTGACCTTCGCGCGCGAGTAGCGGTCGTTCTTGGTGTACCAGCTCAGCCAGTTGCTGGCGCCGGCCTGCAGCTGGCGCAGCAACGTCGACTCGCTGAACGCGTGCGCGCCGACGATGCGGATCTCGCGGATGCGCGCGACCTCGCCCTCGGTCATCGTGAAGCTCAGGTTCACGCGGTTGCGCTCGATCGGCGTCACCGTGGTCACGACCTCGGCGCCGTACAGGCTCTTGGACAGGTACTGGCGCTTGATCTCCTGCTCGGCGCGGTCGGTCAGCGCGCGGTCGTAGGGCAGGCCCTCGCCGATGCCGGCGGCGCGCAGCGACTTCAGCAGCTCGTCCTTGTCGAACTCCTTCAGCCCGACGAAGGAGATCGAGGCGATGATCGGCCGCTCCTCGATCACGACGACCACGACCCGGCCCTCGATCTCGATGCGCACGTCCTTGTACAGCCCCGACGCGAACAGCGCGCGCAGCGCCGCCGCGCCCTTGTCGTCGGTGTAGGTGTCGCCGATGCGAAAGGGCAGCGCGCCGAAGACCGTGCCCGGATCCGAGCGCTGCACCCCCTCGAGCCGGATGTCCTCGATCACGAAGGGCTCGACCGCGTGCGCGCGCGCCGCGAACAGCAGCAGCAGCGTGCAGGCGACGATCAGCAGCAGGTGGGCGGCGGGGTTTCGCGAGGGCGTCGATGGCATGGCGGCCGACCGGCTCATTGCAGACCCAGAAGCCGGGCCACGTCGTTGAACAGGGCCACCGACATCAGCAGCGCGAGGATCGCGATGCCGCCGCGCTGCAGCCGGGCCAGCCAGAGCTCCGACACCGGCCGCCCGGTCAGGGCCTCGAAAAGATAATACATGAGGTGTCCGCCGTCGAGGATCGGCAGCGGCAGCAGGTTCAGCACCCCGAGGCTGACGCTGACCAGCGCGAGGAAGCCGAGGTAGTAGCTCAGGCCCTGGTCGACCGACTGGCCCGCGTAGTCGGCGATCGTCAGCGGGCCGCTGAGGTTCTTCAGCGACGCCTGGCCGATCACCATCCGGCCGAGCATCTTCAGCGTCAGCGCGCTCAGCTCCCAGGTGCGCTCGACCCCGGCGACCAGCCCGTCCCACGCGCCGTAGCGCACGGTGACCAGCTGCGGCGCCTCGCCGACGTAGGCGTCGATGCGGCCGATCGCGTGGTCGCCGTCCTGCACCACGCGCGGACGAACCTCGATCGCCAGCAGCCGGCCGTCGCGCTCGAGCTGCCACTGCATCGGCTGCGGCCGGCCGTCCTGCACAGCGGCGCGGATGCGCTCGCGCAGCGCCTGGGCGTCGGCCACCGGCTGGCCGTCGACCCTCAGCACGCGGTCGCCGGTGCGCAGGCCGGCTTGCGCGGCCGGACCGCCCGGCTGCGCGTCGCCCATCACCGGCGGGCTGTAGGGCGCGCCGATGCCGACCGTGCGCATCAGCGCCGGATCGACGTCGCGCGTACCCAGCCGCGGCAGCTCCAGGGTCACGCTGCGCGGCGCGCGGCCGTCGGCGTCGCTGAGCTGCAGCTGCAGCGGCTCGCCGTCGATCACCGCCTGCGTGATCTGCCAGCGCAGGTCGGTCATCGAGCGCAGCTCGGTCCAGTCGATGCCGTCGCGCGACGCCGCCCGCACCCAGTCGCCCGAGCGCAGCCCGGCGCGCTCGGCGATGCTGCCGGCGGCGGGCGCGCTCAGCAGCGCCTTGGCCTCGTCGACGCCGATCCAGTGGTTGGCGGCGAACAGCAGCACCGCGAGCAGCAGGTTGGCCAGCGGCCCGGCGGCGACGATCGCGCTGCGCTTGGCCAGGCTCTGGCGGTTGAACGCGTACGGCAGGTCCGCGGGCGCAACCGGCCCCTCGCGCTCGTCGATCATGCGCACGTAGCCGCCCAGCGGCAGCGCCGACAGCACGAACTCGGTGGCCTGCGGCGTGCGCTGGCGCCGCCAGACCACGCGGCCGAAGCCGACCGAGAAGCGCAGCACCTTCACGCCGCAGGCGACCGCGACGCGGTAGTGGCCCCACTCGTGCACGACGATCAGGATCGCCAGCGTGACCAGGAACGCAAGGACGGTGGTGATCATCGCGCGCGTGCTCGAACCCAGGCCTGCGCATGCGCGCGGGTGCGCGCGTCGAGCGCGAGCAGCGCGTCGATCGAGTCGGGCACGCCTTCGGGCTGCACCTGCTCGAGCATCGCCGCGTTGAGCCGGTGGATCGCGTCGAAGCCGATCTGCCGGTCGAGGAAGGCAGCGACCGCGACTTCGTTGGCCGCGTTCAGCACCGTGCTGCTGCCCTCGGGGCCGGCGAGTGCGGTCCAGGCCAGCGCCAGCGACGGGAAGCGCCGCGCGTCGGCCGGCTCGAAGCTCAGCGGCGCCAGCGCGTCGAAGTCCAGTCGCGGCGCGCCCGACTCGATCCGCTGCGGATGGCTCAGCCCGTAGGCGATCGGCACCCGCATGTCGGGCGTGCCCAGCTGCGCCAGCACCGAGCCGTCGCGGCACACGACCATCGAGTGCACGATGCTCTGCGGGTGGATCACCACGCGCAGCTGCTGCGGCGCCAGGTCAAACAGCCAGCGCGCCTCGATCACCTCGAGCGCCTTGTTCATCATCGTCGCCGAGTCCACCGAGATCTTGCGGCCCATCACCCAGTTCGGGTGCGCGACCGCCTCCTCGGGGGTGATCGCGCCGAAGGTCTCCGGGTCGCGCGCGCGAAACGGCCCGCCGGAAGCGGTCAGCACCAAGTGGTCGATCGTCTGCGGCCAGACGGCGCGATCCAGCGGCAGGCACTGGAAGATCGCCGAGTGCTCGCTGTCGATCGGCAGCAGGGTCGCGCCGCCCGCGCGCACCGCGTGCAGGAACAGCGCGCCGCCGACCACGATCGCCTCCTTGTTGGCCAGCAGCACCCGCTTGCCGGCGCGCGCCGCCGCCAGGCACGGCGGCAGCCCGGCGGCGCCGACGATCGCCGCCATCACGCTGTCGGCCTCGGGCGCGGCCGCCAGCTCGCACAGCGCCGCAGCGCCGCTGCGCACCTCGGTAGCCACCCCCTGCGCGCGCAGCGCGTCGCGCAGCGTGCGCGCGCGCGGCTCGTCGGCGACCACCGCGTAGCGCGGCCGCCACTGCAGGCACTGCGCGATCAGCTCGTCGATGCGCTGCTGCGCACTCAGCCCCAGCACCTCGAAGCGCTGCGGGTGGCGGGCGACGACGTCCAGCGTGCTGGTGCCGATCGATCCGGTCGAGCCCAGGATCACCAGCCGCTGCGGCGCCGGCCGCTCGCCCGATGTGGTCATGCGGCCGCCCTCGGCTCGCGCTGCAGGCGCCTGCCCGCCCGGACGCGGGCGCACCGCCCATGGGCGCGCGCGCGAACGCTCACAGGCTGCCGAGCGCCAGCGCCGCCGGGAACACCGGCAGCAGCGCATCGATCCGGTCGAGCACGCCGCCGTGGCCCGGCAGCAGCTTGCCCGAGTCCTTGACCCCGACCGCGCGCTTGGCCACCGACTTGCTCAGGTCGCCGACCACGCTCGCGCCGGCGAGCAGCAGCAGCGCGAGCAGGCCGCCGGCGATGCCGAGCTGCGCGAACAGCCGCGAGTACAGGCTTGTGCCCAGCGCCGGCCAGCGCGCATCGGCCGCGCTCCAGACCAGGCCGAGCAGCAGCACGCCGGCAACCCCGCTGTACACGCCCTCCCAGCTCTTGCCCGGGCTGATCGCCGGCGCGAGCTTGCGCTTCCCGAAGCGGCGGCCGCCGAAGTACGCGGCGATGTCGGCCGCCCAGACCAGGCAGAACACCGACAGGATGAAGCCGAGCCCGACCGCCCGCGCCTGGTTCACCGCGAGCCACGCCGCCCACAGCGCCGCCAGCCCGAGCAGCAGCCGGGCGCCGCGCGGCAGCGCGAGCCAGTGCGCGGGCCCGGCGCGCAGCGTCAGCGCGCCCGCGGGCAGCCACAGCGCGACTGCGAGCCACCACACGGCCGAGGGCGCGGCGTCGGCCCAGCCGGCGCGCATCGCCGCCGCACAGGCCAGCGCCAGCAGCGCAGCCGCGGCCAGCGCCGCCGCCGGCGGCAGCTGGTTCAGCCGCGCCCACTCCCAGGCGGCGGCGACCATGAACAGCAGCGTCAGCAGGTTGAAGGGCCAGCGCTGCGACGCGAGCAGCGCCGGGATCAGCAGCGCCAGCAGCACGACGGCGGTGATCACGCGCTGCGCGAGCATCGGCGCCTTCAGCCCGGCTGCAGCAGCGGCTGCTCGGTGTTCAGCCCGCCGAAGCGGCGGTCGCGCTGGCGGTAGGCCTGCAGCGCGGCGTCGACGTCGCTGTCGTCGAAGTCGGGCCACAGCCGCTCGGTGAAGAAGAACTCGGCGTAGGCCGACTGCCACAGCATGAAGTTGCTGATCCGCATCTCGCCTCCGGTGCGGATAAACAGGTCCGGGTCGGGCGCGTAGCTCAGCGCCATGTAGCGCGACAGCAGCGCCTCGTCGACCTGCTCGGGCTTGACGCCGTCGGCGATCGCGCGCCGGCAGGCCTGCACCATGTCCCAGCGGCCGCCGTAGTTGAAGGCCACCGTCAAAGTGATCCGGGTGTTGTGCGCGGTGCTCTGCTCGGCCTGGGCCCAGGCGGCGCGCAGCCGCTTGGAGACCTTGTCGCGGTCGCCGACGATGCGGATGCGCACCCCGTCGCTGGCCATCTTGCGCAGGTACTTGGCGATCGCCACCAGCACCAGCCCCATCAGCCCCGAGACCTCGTCGTTCGGACGCTTCCAGTTCTCGGACGAGAAGGCGAACACGCTCAGATACTCGACGCCGCGGTCGGCGAAGGCGTTGACCGTGCGCACCAGTGCGTCCACCCCCTGCTTGTGGCCGTACACGCGCGGCAGGAAGCGCCGGCGCGCCCAGCGGCCGTTGCCGTCCATCACCACCGCGACATGGCGCGGCACGTTGGGCGCGGCGGCTGCAGGCACGGCGGTCGGGTGCGGGCCGCTCACACCGCGAGGATGTCGGCTTCCTTCGCGTGCACCAGGCGGTCGACCTCGGCCACGGTCCGGTCGGTCAGCCGCTGCACTTCTTCCTGCGCGCGGCGCTCCTCGTCCTCGGCGATCTGCTTGTCCTTCAGCAGCCGCTTCAGGTGGTCGTTGGCGTCGCGGCGCAGGTTGCGCACCGCGACCTTGGCCTCCTCGCCCGCGTGGCGCACGACCTTGGTCAGCTCCTTGCGGCGCTCCTCGGTCAGCGGCGGCATCGGCACGCGCAGCAGGTCGCCCTGCGACGACGGGTTCAGGCCGAGGCTGGATTCGCGGATCGCGCGCTCGATCTTCGCGCCCATGCCCTTGTCCCACGGCTGCACGCCGATCGTGCGCGCATCGAGCAGCGTCAGGTTGGCGACCTGGCTGATCGGCACCTCGGAGCCGTAGTACTCGACGTGCACCTGGTCGAGCAGCCCTGGGTGCGCGCGGCCGGTGCGCACCTTCTGCAGCTCGGTCTTGAAGGTCTCGATCGTCCGCGCCATCTTGTGCTCGGCGGTGCGCTTGATGTCGGCGATGCTCATGGCTTGCTCACACGTGCACCAGGGTGCCCTCGTCCTCGCCGGCGACCACGCGCTTGAGCGCCCCCGGCTTGAAGATGCTGAAGACCTTGATCGGCAGCTTCTGGTCGCGGCACAGCGCGAACGCGGTCGCGTCCATCACCTGCAGGTTCTTCGCGATCGCCTGGTCGAAGCTGATCGTCGCGTAGCGGGTGGCGGCCGGGTCCTTCTTCGGGTCGGCGCTGTACACGCCGTCGACCTTGGTCGCCTTCAGCACCACCTGCGCACCGATCTCGGCGCCGCGCAGCGCCGCCGCGGTGTCGGTGGTGAAGAACGGGTTGCCGGTGCCGGCGGCGAAGACCACCACCTTGCCCTCCTCGAGGTAGCGCAGCGCCTTGGGCCGCACGTAGGGCTCGACCACCTGCTCGATGTTGATCGCCGACATCACCCGCGCGGTCAGGCCCTGCTGGCGCATCGAGTCGGCCAGCGCCAGCGCGTTCATCACCGTGGCCAGCATGCCCATGTAGTCGGCGGTCGCGCGGTCCATGCCGACCGAGCCGCCGGCGACGCCGCGAAAGATGTTGCCGCCGCCGATCACCACCGCGAGCTCGCAGCCCATCGCGGTCACGTCCTGGATCTCGCGCACCATGCGCACGATCGTCGCGTGGTTGATGCCGTAGGCGTCGTCGCCCATCAGGGCTTCGCCCGAGAGCTTCAGCAGGATGCGCTTGTAGGTGGGCATGCGGTCACCGCGAAAGGCGGGGCGCACCGCGCGGTGCGCCCGGTGCGAGTGTACGGCGGCGTCCGGCCCGCTCCCGCGGCCCGGCGCGCCGCCGCTGCGTCACGCGCCGCGGGCGGCGGCCATCTGCGCGGCGACTTCGGCCGCGAAGTCGTCGCTGCGCTTCTCGATGCCCTCGCCGACCACGTACAGCGTGAAACCCTTCACCGTGGTCGCCTTGTCCTTCAGCATCGCGCCGACGCTCTGCTTGCCGTCGGCTGCCTTCACGAACACCTGGTCGAGCAGCGCGACCTCCTTCAGGTACTTCTGCACCGCGCCCTCGACCATCTTCGCGACGATCACCTCCGGCTTGCCCGATTCGGCGGCTTTCTCGGCGGCGATCTTGCGCTCCTTGTCGACCAGCTCGGCCGGCACCTGCGCCGCCGACAGCGCCGCCGGCTTCATCGCCGCGACGTGCATCGCCACGTCCTTGGCCGCGACCGCGTCGCCGTCGTACTCGACGATCACGCCGATGCGCGTGCCGTGCAGGTAGTGCGCGAGCTTGCTCGCGCCGGCGTGGCGGCGAAAGCGGCGCAGGCTGATGTTCTCGCCGATCTTGCCGATCAGGCCCTTGCGCACGTCTTCGACCGTCGGGCCGAAGCCGGCCTGCGCCAGCGGCAGCGCGGCGATCGCCGCCAGGTCGGCCGGCGCGCGCTCGGCGACCAGCGCCGCGATCGCGTTGGCGAAGGCGAGGAAGTCGGTGTTCTTGGCGACGAAGTCGGTCTCGCAGTTGACCTCGACCAGCGCGCCGACGCCGTCGGCCACCGACGCGGCGACCACGCCCTCGGCGGTGACCCGCGCCGAAGCCTTGCCGGCCTTGTTGCCGAGCTTCACGCGCAGGATCTCCTCGGCGCGGTCGAGGTCACCGTCGGCCTCGGTCAGCGCCTTCTTGCACTCCATCATCGGCGCATCGGTCTTCGCGCGCAGCGCGCCGACCATGCTGGCGGTAATTGCAGGCATCGTTGTCACTCCATCGTTCGGG
>CAZKCJ010000059.1:0-318 GCA_964550885.1 uncultured Rubrivivax sp.
TACTACACGCTGTCGGCATCGAACGTGGATACCAGCCAGATCGCGCCGGATCTGGCGAAGAAGCTGCCGCGCTACCCGCAACTGCCCGTGATCCTGATCGGCCGTCTGGCCGTCGATGCGCGCGTCAAGGGGCAGCGACTCGGCGAGCACCTGCTGATGGACGCCCTGCATCGCAGCTTGCAGCATGTCGCGGAGATCTCGGCGATGGCCGTTGTTGTCGATGCGAAGGACGAAGCCGCTGCGGCGTTCTACCGCCACTTCGACTTCGCACCCCTGCAGGCCAGCGCCAGGCGGCTATACCTGCCGATGAAGACCGTG
>CAZKCJ010000059.1:328-1872 GCA_964550885.1 uncultured Rubrivivax sp.
CCGCTCGAGGCGGCCGCCACCGCGCTGCCGAACGACGCGGCGGTGGCCGCCGCAGTTGGCGTCGCGCTGGTCGAGCGGCAGCTGTGGGGTCGGGCGCGGCGGCCGCTGGAGCAGGCGGCGCACGCGCCGGCGCTGCCGGCGCTGCCGCGGCGGCGCGCCTGGCGGCTGCTCGCGCAGCTGGCCGAACAGGAGGGCGACACCGCCCGCGCGACCGCCTGCGCCTGGGCTGCCGCCGGCATCGACTGATATACTGCCGCCCCTCGCGGCTGTAGCTCAGCTGGATAGAGTACTTGGCTACGAACCAAGGGGTCGTGGGTTCGATTCCTGCCAGCCGCGCCAGACCTGCAGACGGGTCAGTCCTACACCGGGGCTGACCCGTTTTCCTTGCTGGGCGTGCGAAGCGCGCCGCTGCGCGCAGCGCCGAACGGCAGCCCGCGTCATCTGGCGGCGACGTGATCGCGGCAGCCGCCGCGGCTGGCCGCGCCGGCCGATGCCGGTGACGCAGCGGGCCTGCAGCCGACGCGCCCGGTTCGCACGACGCTGCCCGCGCTGAACGTGACTTGTAAAAACCGTGGCGCGGCGCCCAGCGCAGGAGTAGCTTTGCGCGGCGTCCGGCCATCGTGGCCGGACGTGGCCTGCATGGAAACGACTACAGGAGATCGATTGCCATGAACAAGCTCGTGATCACCGCAGCCATGCTGGCTGCGTTACCGCTGTCCACGACCGCCGCCAATCTGGACGCCTACCTGAAGCTCGACGGGATCAAGGGCGACAGTGCGGCGAAGGACTACAAGGATCAGATCGACGTGCTCTCCTGGTCGTGGGGCATGAGCCATGATGTGTCGACCACCGGCACCGGCAGTGGCACCGGGAAGACGGTGTTCCAGCCGTTTAGTTGGATGCAGGGGCTCGACCGCAGCTTCGTGCCGATGTTCAGCGCCATCGCCGGCGGCGAGAAGCTCGACTTCGCGACGCTGTCGGTGCAGCGCACCGGCGACAACCCGCAGGCCTTCTTCACGATGAACTTCAAGGACGTGCGGCTCACCTCGCTCACCAGCAACGGCAACCAGGGCGGCGCCTACATCGCGGTCAGCGCCGCGCTGGTCTACGACGTGATCGAGATGAGCTACCGGCCGCAGAACAAGGACGGCAGCCTGGGCACCGAGATCACCGGCCGGTGGGACGTCAAGCAGGGCAAGGCCGCGTTCGCCGGCGATCCGGGCGTGATGCGCGGCCTGGCCGAAGCCGGCGGCAACCTGAACTTCGTGTCGGGGGTACCCGAACCCGCGACCTGGGCGTTGCTGGCCGGCGGCCTGGGCGTGATCGGCTTGATCGCCCGCCGACGCCGGCAGCCGGCGGCCGACGCAGCGCGCGATGGCGGCACCGCGGCGTAGCGCACGCGGGCGGCGCCCGCGCCGCGGCGTGGCCGCCGGGCGGCGGTGATGAGGCCCGGCGGCGCCGCTGCCGCGCCGCCCGGCTTCGACTGGCGCCCGGCGGTGGCCGCGGTGGTGGCGCTGCACCGGCAGGGCAAGCTCGACCAGGCC
>CAZKCJ010000059.1:1882-2681 GCA_964550885.1 uncultured Rubrivivax sp.
CTGCAGCTGCTGCCCGAGCACCCGGACCTGCTGCACTTCCACGCGGTGCTGCTGCACCAGCGCGGCCGCGTCGAGCAGGCGCTGGCGCAGGCGCGGCGCTCGATCGAATTGCGCCCGAAGGTCGCCGCCTGGCACAACAACCTGGGCAACATGCTGCTCGACGGCCGGCAGATCGAGCCGGCGGTCCAGGCCTACCAGCGCTGCCTGGAGCTCGATCCGGACAACGCCGAGGTGCGCAGCAACCTGGGCAACCTGCTGCGCCAGTGCGGGCAGCTCGAGCAGGCCGAGGAGATGCTGCACGCGGCGGTCGAACGCGCGCCCGCCGCCGCCGAGCCCTACGCCAGCCTCGCGCTGGTGTACGCGGCGCAAGGGCGGATGGACGCGGCGATCGACGCCGGCACCCGCGCGCTCGAGCGCACGTCCGGCAACCCGCGCACCCGCCGCCTGCTCGGCCTGCTGTACGCGCGGCGCGGTCGCGTCGACCTGGCGCTGCAAGTGTTCCGCGAGTGGGCCGCGGACTGCCCCGATGACCCGCAGGCGCGCCACCACCTGGCGGCGGCGAGCGGCGAGGCGGTGCCCGAGCGCGCCGCCGACGACTACCTGGTCGACCTGTTCGACCGCTTCGCCGACAGCTTCGATGCACGGCTCGCCCACCTGGAGTACCGCGCGCCCGAGCTGTGTGCGCAGCTCGTGCAGCGGCGGTTGGGCGAGCCCGACGGCCGCCGCCGCGTGCTCGATGCCGGCTGCGGCACCGGCTGGTGCGGTCCGCTGCTGCGCCCGTACGCGCACGAGCTGATCG
>CAZKCJ010000059.1:2691-3389 GCA_964550885.1 uncultured Rubrivivax sp.
GGGCGGCATGCTCGAGCGGGCACGCGCGCGGGGGCTGTACGACCGGCTCGAGCGCGCCGAGCTCGGCGCGTGGCTGGCCGGGTGCACGCCGCGGCTGGACCTGATCGTCTCGGCCGACACGCTGTGCTACTTCGGCGCGCTGGACGCGCTGCTCGTCGCCGCGCGTGGCGCCTGCCGGCCGGGCGGCTGGCTGGTCTTCACCGTTGAGGCGCTGGCCGACGCGGCCGCCGGCGACTGGCAGCTGCTGCCGCACGGCCGCTACGCGCACTGCCGCGACGCGCTGCTGCGCTGGCTGCAGGCCGCCGGCTGGCAGGCGATCGAGCTTCAGCCGGTGGTGCTGCGCCAGGAGGCAGGCGAGCCGGTGCAGGGCTGGCTCGCGAGCGCGCGGGCGGCCTGAGGGCAGGTGCTCGAGCCCATGCGGCTGCGCCACTGCATCCGCCACTGCATCCGCCACTTCCTCCGCCAATTCGCGTGACCGTCCCGGGAGCGGGCTGGGCGCAGCCAGCTCGCCGTGGCGGCGCTCGCTACCCCGGCTGCTGCCGGCACCCTACGGAGGGCGAGCGTTGGCGCAGCGCGGCCGGCCCGCCCGGCATCGGCCGCAGCGTCACCTGGGTCCGCTGCCGCCGGCCTTGATGCGCTCTTGATGCGCAGCCGCCGAATCTTGGCGCGGCCTTGACGCGCGTTCGCCGAGCATCCCT
>CAZKCJ010000059.1:3399-11848 GCA_964550885.1 uncultured Rubrivivax sp.
CTTGGCGGCGTGTTCTTCGCCGCGGTCGTCGGCCTCGCGCTCGGCTGCGCGCGGTTGCAGTCGCACGAGGTGAAGTCGTGAGCGGCTGGGCGCTCGTCGCCGCGCTGCTCGCGCTCGGCCTGTTCGTCTACCTCGTCGCGGCGCTGCTGCGGCCGGAGGACTTCTCGTGACCACCGCCGCCTGGATGCAGCTGATCGCCTTCCTCGCGACGCTGCTGCTGCTCGCCTGGCCGCTCGCGCGGGTGATCGACGCCGTCATGCAGGGCCGCTTCGCGTTCGGCCGGCGGCTCGAGGCGCCGCTGTACCGGCTCGCCGGCATCAATCCCGAACAGGAGCAGGGCTGGCTGCGCTATGCAATCGGCCTGCTGCTGTTCAACGGCCTCGGCCTGCTCGCGCTCTATGCGCTGCAGCGGCTGCAGGGGCTGCTGCCCTTCAACCCGCAGGCGATGGCCGGGGTGTCACCCGACTCGGCCTTCAACACCGCGGTCAGCTTCGTCACCAACACCAACTGGCAGGGCTACGGCGGCGAGTCGACGATGAGCTACCTGACGCAGATGCTCGGCCTGACGGTGCAGAACTTCCTGTCCGCGGCCACCGGCATCGCGGTCGTGGTCGCGCTGATGCGCGGCTTCGCGCGCCACTCGGCGCAGGCGGTGGGCAACGTCTGGGTCGACCTGACGCGCGTGACGCTGTGGGTCCTGCTGCCGGTCTCCTTCATCGCCGCGCTGGCGATGGCTGCGGGCGGCGTGATCCAGAACCTGTCGCCCTACGCCGAAGTGCAGACCGTCGAGCCGATGAGCTGGCAGCAGCCCAAGCTCGGCGCCGACGGCCAGCCGTTGCTCGATGCGCAGGGCCAGGCGGTCCTCGAGACCAAGACCGCGCAGGCGCAGACGCTGGCGATGGGGCCGGTGGCCTCGCAGGTGGTGATCAAGATGCTCGGCACCAACGGCGGCGGCTTCTTCAACGCCAACTCGGCGCATCCGTTCGAGAACCCGAACGCAGCCACCAACCTGCTGCAGATGCTGCTGATCTTCCTGATCCCGGCGGCGCTGTGCTTCAGCTTCGGCCGCATGGTCGGCGACCTGCGCCAGGGCTGGGCGCTGCTGGCGGTGATGACGCTGCTGTTCGTCGCCGCGGTGATCGGCGCCACCGCCGCCGAGCAGCAGGGCAACCCGGTCTTCGCCGCGCTCGGCGTCGACCAGCAGGCCAGCGCCACGCAGGCCGGCGGCAACATGGAAGGCAAGGAGGCGCGCTTCGGCATCAACGCCTCGACGCTGTTCGCCGCCGTCACTACGGGCGCCAGCTGCGGCGCGGTGAACTCGATGCACGACAGCTACACGCCGCTGGGCGGCGCGGTGCCGCTCGCGCTGATGCAGCTCGGCGAGGTGGTCTTCGGCGGCGTCGGCACCGGCCTCTATGGCATGCTGATGTTCGCGATCATGGCGGTCTTCATCGCCGGGCTGATGATCGGCCGCACGCCCGAGTACCTGGGCAAGAAGATCGAGGCGCACGAGATGAAGATGGTGGCCATCGCCGTCCTCGTCACGCCGCTCTTGGTGCTGCTCGGCACCGCGCTCGCGGTGATGACCGGCGCCGGCCGCGCCGGCATCGCCAACCCGGGGCCGCACGGCTTTTCCGAGGTGCTGTACGCGCTGACTTCGGCGGCCAACAACAACGGCAGCGCCTTTGCCGGCCTGTCGGCCAACACGCCCTTCTACAACACGCTGCTGGCGGCGGCGATGTGGTTCGGCCGCTTCGGCGTGATCGTGCCGGTGCTCGCGGTCGCCGGCTCGCTGGCGGCAAAGAAGCGCATCGCCGTCACCGAGGGCACGCTGCCGACACACGGGCCGCTCTTCATCGCGCTGCTGGTCGGCACGGTGCTGCTGCTCGGCCTGTTGAACTACGTGCCGGCGCTCGCCCTCGGCCCGGTGGTCGAACACCTGATGCTGCATTCGACCGGAGGCGCGCAATGAGCCGCAAGACCCTGACGTTGTTCGATCCGGCGCTGGTCAAACCGGCGCTGCTCGACGCGCTGCGCAAGTTCGACCCGCGCCTGCAGTGGCGCAACCCGGTGATGTTCGTCGTCTACGTCGGCAGCGCGTTCACCACGGCGCTGGCCGCCGCGCGGCCCGACGGCTTCGGAATAGGCGTCGCGCTGTGGCTGTGGTTCACCGTGCTCTTCGCCAACTTCGCCGAGGTGCTGGCCGAGGGCCGCAGCAAGGCGCAGGCGGCGTCGCTGCGCGGCCTGAAGAAGCAGACCTGGGCCAACCGGCTGGAAGGCGAATACCGCCACGGCACGCCGCGCACGACGATGCAATGGCATCCGCTCGAGGCCGACAGTCTGCGGCGCGGCGACATCGTGCTGATCGAGGCCGGCGACACCATCCCCGCCGACGGCGAGGTGATCGACGGCGTCGCGTCGGTCGACGAGAGCGCGATCACCGGCGAATCGGCGCCGGTGATCCGCGAATCCGGCGGCGACTTCTCGGCGGTGACCGGCGGCACGCGCGTGCTGTCGGACTGGATCGTCGTGCGCGTTGCGGTCAACCCCGGCGAGACCTTCGTCGACCGCATGATCGCGATGGTCGAAAACGCCAGCCGGCAGAAGACACCCAACGAGATCGCGCTGACGATCCTGCTGGTCGCGCTGACCATCGTCTTCCTCGGCGTCGTCGTCACGCTGCTGCCGTTCTCGATCTTCGGCGTGCATGCAGCGGGCAGCGGCGAGCCGGTGAGCCTGGTGATCCTGGTCGCGCTGCTGGTGTGCCTGATCCCGACCACCATCGCCGGGCTGCTGTCGGCGATCGGCGTGGCCGGCATGAGCCGCATGATGCAGGCCAACGTCATCGCCACCTCGGGCCGCGCGGTCGAGGCCGCCGGCGACGTCGACGTGCTGCTGCTCGACAAGACCGGCACCATCACGCTGGGCAACCGGCAGGCGAGCGCCTTCCTGCCGGCGGCCGGCGTCAGCGAGGCGGAGCTTGCCGATGCGGCGCAGCTCGCGTCGCTGGCCGACGAGACGCCCGAGGGGCGCAGCATCGTCGTGCTCGCCAAGCAGAAGTTCCAGCTGCGCGAGCGCGATCTCGCGGCGCTGGGTGCGCACTTCGTGCATTTCACCGCGCAGACGCGAATGAGCGGCGCCGATCTGCCGGGCACGCAAGGCGGCGCGCCGCGCCAGCTGCGCAAGGGCGCGGCCGAGGCGATCCGCCGCCATGTCGAATCGCTCGGCGGCAGCTTCCCGGCGGCGCTGCAGGCCACGGTGGACGAGGTGTCGCGCCGCGGCAGCACGCCGCTGGTGGTGGCCGATGACACGCGAGTGCTCGGCATCGTCGAGTTGAAGGACATCGTCAAAGGCGGCATCAAGGAGCGCTTCGCCGAACTGCGCCGCATGGGCATCAAGACGGTGATGGTCACCGGCGACAACCGCCTCACCGCGGCAGCGATCGCCGCCGAAGCGGGGGTCGACGACTTCCTCGCCGAAGCCACGCCCGAGGCCAAGCTGAAGCTGATCCGCGAGCACCAGGCCGCGGGCCGGCTGGTCGCGATGACCGGCGACGGCACCAACGACGCGCCGGCGCTGGCGCAGGCCGACGTGGCGGTGGCGATGAACACCGGCACCCAGGCGGCGAAGGAGGCCGGCAACATGGTCGACCTCGACAGCAACCCGACCAAGCTGATCGAGATCGTCGAAACCGGCAAGCAGATGCTGATGACGCGCGGCTCGCTCACCACCTTCAGCATCGCCAACGACCTGGCGAAGTACTTCGCGATCGTGCCGGCGGCCTTCGTCGCCACCTATCCGCAGCTCGGTGCGCTGAACGTGATGGGGCTCGCCAGCCCCGCGTCGGCGATCCTGTCGGCGGTGATCTTCAACGCGCTGATCATCGTCGTGCTGATCCCGCTGGCGCTCAAGGGCGTGCCCTACCGCGCGGTCGGCGCGGCGTCGCTGCTGCGGCGCAACCTGTTGATCTACGGCCTGGGCGGCGTGATCGTGCCGTTCATCGGCATCAAGCTGATCGACCTCGCGCTGAGTGCGCTCGGCCTGGCCTGAAGGAGACCCCGTCATGACTTCGCTCATCCGTCCCGCGCTCGTGCTCTTCGTCGCGCTCGGCCTGATCACCGGCCTGGCCTACCCGCTGGCGGTGACCGGCGTCGCGCAACTTGCTTTCGCCGAGCAAGCCAACGGCAGCCTGATCGTGCGCGACGGCCGGGCGGTGGGCTCCGAGCTGATCGGCCAGGCCTTCAGCGACAGCAAGCACTTGTGGGGCCGGCCGTCGGCGACTTCGCCGATGCCCTACAACGCCGCCAACTCGGGCGGCGCGAACCAGGGCCCCGCCAACCCGGCGCTGGCCGAGGCGGTGCGCGCACGGATCAAAGCGCTGCGCGATGCCGACCCGGGCAACCCGGCGCCGGTGCCGGTGGACCTGGTGACGGCCTCGGCCAGCGGGCTCGACCCGCACATCAGCCGCGCCGCCGCCGACTTCCAGCTGGCGCGCGTGGCGCGCGCCCGTGCGCTGCCCGAAGCGCGCGTGCGCGAGCTGGTGGAGCAGCACACCGAACGCCCGTTGCTCGGCTTCTTCGGCGAGCCGCGTGTGCACGTGCTGCGCCTGAACCTGGCGCTGGACGCGGCGCAGCGCTGAGGGGCGTCGCCGCGATGGCCGATTTCTGGGGCGTGCTCGGCGCACTCGCGGTGTTCGTGCTGCCGCTGCTGCTCGCGCGCTGGCTGCTCGAGCGCGCCGATCCACCGCAGGACGGGTTGGCCGAGCGGCATGGGAAGATGCCTTCCGCGAAGGAGGACGACACATGCTGATCGACGACGCGGCCCGCGCGCGGAGCGCAGCTGCGCGGCCTGTTCCGGCCGCAGCGGCCGGGACGGGGCGCGCGGCCGGGAACTAGCCATGCCGACCGGCGAGCGCCCCGACCCCGACCGCCTGCTGGCGCAGGTGCAGCAGGACGAGGCGCGCGCGTCGCGCGGCAAGCTCAAGATCTTCTTCGGCGCATCGGCCGGCGTCGGCAAGACCTACGCGATGCTCGCCGCCGCCGGCGCGGCGCGCGCGCAGGGCAGTGCGCTCATCGTCGGCCTGGTCGAGACGCACGGCCGCAGCGACACCGAGGCGATGGCGCGCGAGCTGCCGCGGCTCGCGCTGAAGGACGTGCCCTACCGCGACCGCGTGCTGCACGAGTTCGACCTCGACGCGGCGCTCGCCTGGGCGAAGGAGCAGGCCGCGCCGCTCGTGCTGCTGGACGAACTGGCGCACAGCAACGCGCCCGGCTCGCGCCACCCCAAGCGCTGGCAGGACGTGCAGGAGATGCTCGACGCGGGCATCGACGTCTGGACGACGATGAACGTGCAGCACATCGAGAGCCTGAACGACATCGTCAGCGGCATCACCGGCGTGCGGGTGTGGGAGACGGTGCCCGACCGCATCTTCGACGAGGCCGACGAGGTGGTGATGGTCGACCTGCCGCCCGACGAGCTGCTCGAGCGGCTGAAGGCCGGCAAGGTCTATCTGCCGGCGCAGGCGGAACGTGCCGCGGCGCACTTCTTCCGCAAGGGCAACCTGCTCGCGCTGCGCGAGCTGGCGCTGCGCCGCACCGCCGACCGCGTCGACGACGAGATGAAGGCCTACCGCCGGCGCAAGGACGTGCAGGCGGTGTGGCCGAAGCGCGAGGCGCTGCTCGCCTGCATCGGCCCCGACGAGCGCAGCGAGAACGTGGTGCGCGGCTGCGCCCGGCTGGCGGCGCAGCTGAACCTGCCCTGGCACGCGGTGCACGTCGAAACCCCGGCGGTGCACCGCCTGCCGCCGGCGCGGCGCGAGCACGCGCTGCGCCTGCTCAAGCTGGCGCAGGAACTCGGCGCGACGGTGGCCACGCCGGCCGCGCCCGAGGCCGCACCGGCGCTGGTGCGTTACGCGCGCGAGCACAACCTGGCGCGCGTGCTCGTGGGCCAGACGCGGCGGCGCTGGCGCTGGCAGGCGTCGACCGCCGACCGCATCGCCGACCTGGCCGACGAGATCGACATCATCCAGGTGGCGCTGCCGGCGGCGCAGCGCAGCCGCACGGCAGCGGATGCGGCGCGCACGCCGGCGCGCGACTGGCCGTGGCGCGGCTACGCCGCCGCGGTCGCGGCCTGCGTGCTGATCGCGCTCTTGGCCACGCCGCTGACGGGGCGGCTGGAGCTGACCAACATCGTGATGATCTTCCTGCTCGCCGTGGTCGGCGTCGGCTGGGTCTGGGGCCGCGGGCCGGCGGTGCTGGCGGCCTTCCTGGGCGTGGCGCTGTTCGACTTCTTCTTCGTGCCGCCGCGCATGTCGTTTTCCGTCAGCGACGTGCAGTACCTGGTGACCTTCGGCGTGATGCTGGTGGTGGCGCTGGCGATCGGCCAGCTCACCGCCGGGCTGAAGGTGCAGGCCGAGGCCGCGACGCAGCGCGAGCAGCGCGTGCGCGGCCTGTACGACATGTCGCGCGACCTGTCGGCCGCGCTGCTGCCCGAGCAGGTGGCCGAGGTCGGCGCGCGTTTCGTCGCCGCCGAGTTCCACGCCAAGGTCAGCGTGCTCGCCGCCGACGCCGACGACCGGCTGGTCGCGCTGCCCGGCGGCAACGCCGCGGTCGACGACGCGGTCGCGCAATGGGCCTTCGACCGCGGCGAGGCGGCCGGCTTCGGCACCGACACGCTGCCCGCGAGCGCCAGCCTGCTGCTGCCGCTGAAGGCGCCGATGCGCGTGCGCGGCGCGCTCGCCGTCGAACCCGCCGGGCGCCAGCCGCTGGGGCCCGAGCAGCGCCGGCTGCTCGACACCTGCGCGTCGCTGCTGGCGATCTCGCTGGAACGCATCCACTACATCGACGTGGCGCGCAAGAGCACGGTGCAGATCGAGTCGGAGCGCCTGCGCAACTCGCTGCTGGCGACGATCTCGCACGACCTGCGCACGCCGCTGGCGGCGCTGGTCGGCCTGGCCGACACGCTCGCGATGACGCCGCCCGCGCTGCCGGCGGCGCAGCAGGAGCTGGTGGCGTCGATCCGCCGCTCGGCGCTGCGCATGAACTCGATGGTCGCCAACCTGCTCGACATGGCGCGGCTCGAAGCCGGCGGCGTGCCGCTGCACCCCGAGTGGCAGCCGCTGGAGGAGGTGGTCGGCAGCGCGCTCGGCGCCTGCGAGCAGCTGCTCGCCGGCCGGCCGATCCGCGTGATGCTGGCCGACGACCTGCCGCTGCTGCACCTGGACGCGGTGCTGTTCGAGCGCGTGCTCGTCAACCTGCTCGAGAACATCGCCAAGTACACGCCGGCCGGCAGCGCGATCGAGCTGTCGGCGCTGGCCGGGCCGGCGAAGGTCGCGCTGCACATCGACGACCACGGCCCCGGGCTGCCCGCCGGGCGCGAGCAGTCGCTGTTCGAGAAGTTCGAGCGCGGCAGCAAGGAAGGCGCGACCCCCGGCGTCGGCCTCGGCCTGGCGATCGCGCGCGCGATCGTGCACGCGCACCACGGCAGCATCCGCGCCGAGAACCGCAGCGGCGCGCACGGCGTCGAAGGCGCGCGCTTCACGATCGAGCTGCCGCGCGGCGAGCCGCCGGCCGACGACGGCAGTGCCAGCGCGGCCGACGCCGCGCCCGCGGCGGCATGAAACGGGAGCCGGACATGGAACTGCGCAGCCGCATCCTCGTCGTCGAAGACGAGCCCGACATCCGGCGCTTCGTGCGCCTGACGCTCGAATCCGAAGGCCACGAGGTCTTCGAAGCGCCGACGCTTCAGCGCGGGCTGATCGAAGCCGGCAGCCGCAGGCCCGAGCTGGCGATCGTCGACCTCGGCTTGCCCGACGGCGACGGCGTCGACCTGATCCGCGAGCTGCGCAGCTGGAGCGCGGCACCGGTGATCGTGCTGTCGGCGCGCAGCGACGAGGCCGACAAGATCGGCGCGCTCGACGCCGGCGCCGACGACTACCTGGTCAAGCCCTTCGGCGCCGGCGAGCTGCTGGCGCGGGTGCGCGCGCAGCTGCGCCGGCAGACGCTGATCGGTCCCGCGGCGAGCCCCGTGCTGCAGTTCGGGCCGGTGCGCGTGGACCTGGCGCGGCGCGTCGTCGAACGCGACGGCGCGCCGCTGCACCTGACGCCGATCGAGTACCGGCTGCTGACGCACCTGGCGGCGCAGCCCGACCGCGTCGTCACCCACCGCCAGCTGCTGAAGGCGGTGTGGGGCCCCGGCCACGCCGAGGACACCCACTACGTGCGCGTGCACATGGCCAACCTGCGCAAGAAGGTCGAACACGATGCGTCGATGCCCAGGCACCTGCTGACCGAGGCGGGCATCGGCTATCGCTTTCGGCCCTGACGCCCGGCGCAAGGGTCGATCCCGGTGCGACCGGGCCCGCGCCGCGTGCGGGGACGCGGCCAGCGCGCGCGGGCAGTCAGCCTACTTCCGGCAGTTGGACGCGCCCGAGTGGGCCGTGATGCGGTGC
>CAZKCJ010000060.1:0-8989 GCA_964550885.1 uncultured Rubrivivax sp.
CCGCCGCCGCAGCCGCCGTCGGCGCGCACCGCGGCGGCCGCGCGCGGGCTTCAGGCCGGCCGCTTCATCTGGCAGCTGGTGGGCGTGCTCGCGATGTAGGCCGGGAACTCGCGCACCGGCGCGAAGGTCATGCCGGTGCCTTCGACGCTGTACGGGTTCTTCGCGTCGGTCTTCTGCCACACGCTCAGGTACAGCGGCTGCTGCAGCTGGTGGTCGGTCTTGCGCAGCTCGAACTCGCCGTTGAAGCCCTTGAAGCGCAGCCCTTCGGCCGCCAGCGCGACCTTGACCGGTTCGATCGACTTGGCCTTGACCATCGCGTTGGTCAGCAGGTCGAACACCGACTGGTAGGACAGGCTGTAGAGGTCGTCGTTGTACTTCTGGTGGAACGCCTTGATCCACTGCCCGGTCTGCCCGCCCATGTTCGGATGCATGTACCCGATCACGAACACCTTGCCGGCGCCATGGCTGCCCAGCGCCGACGGCGTGCCGGTGACGTTGGCGTAGTAGGTGTAGAAGTTGCCGTTGTAGCCGCCCTCGACCGCCGCCTTGACCAGCAGCGACAGGTCCGAGCCCCAGTTGCCGGTGATCACCGTGTCGGCGCCCGCGGCCTTGACCTTGGCGATGTAGGGCGCGAAGTCGCGCACCTGCGCGAGCGGGTGCAGGTCCTCGCCGACGATCTTGATGTCCGGCCGCTTGCGCGCCAGCAGTTCCTTCGCGTACTTCGCGACCTGGTGGCCGTGCGAGTAGTTCTGGTTCAGCAGGTACACGTTCTTGACGTTCGGCTGGTCCTTGATGAAGGTGGTCAGCGCCTCCATCTTCATCGACGTGTTCGCGTCCAGGCTGAACTGCCAGAAGCTGCACTTGCTGTTGGTCAGGTCCGGGTCGACCGCGGCGGTGTTCAGGTAGACCACCTCCTTGCCGGGGTTGCGATCGTTGTGCTTGTTGACCGCGTCGATCAGCGCCATCGCCACCGACGAGCCGTTGCCCTGCATCACGTAGTGCACGCCCTGGTCGATCGCGCTCTTCAGCGCGTTCAGGCTCTCGGTCGGGCTGAGCTTGTTGTCGAAGGAGATCGTCTCGAAGCGCACGCCGGCGACGTTGTCGGCGTTGTACTTCTCGGTCAGGAAGCGCAGGGTGTTCAACTGGTTGTTGCCCACCGGGCCCATCAGCCCGGTCAGCGGATCGATCCAGGCGATCTTGACCACCTTGCCCTTCAGCGGCCCTGCCTGCGCGCGCACGAGCGCCGGCGCGACCCCGAGCGCACTGCCGGCGACCGCGCCGGCCAGACCCATCACCCACTGACGACGTTGCCCATCCATGGCCGATCCTTCCTCGGGTTGTTGGAACGGCGGCGGAGGCTACGGGCTCGCCCGCCATCAGGCAACAAGGTTTTCCCCGGCCCTGCATTCGGGGGGCCGCGCCCGCCCGACAATCGCCAGCGCCGCCGCGAGCCGCCGGCAGCGGCCGCAACCCGGCTGCACCGGCAGGCGTAGCCGGCCCCGTCACCCGAAGGAGTCGCAGTGAACGCCAAGCCGATCGACGACCCCAGCTACCCGGTGCGCCGCAGCGACGCGCAGTGGCGCGAGCAGCTGGACCCGATGCAGTACCAGGTCGCGCGCCAAGCCGCCACCGAACGCCCGTTCAGCGGTCGCTACTGGGACCACTTCGAGCCCGGTCGCTACCTGTGCGTCGGCTGCGGCGCGCCGCTGTTCGCCGCGGCCACCAAGTACGACGCCGGCTGCGGCTGGCCGAGCTACACCGCGCCGCTGGACGCCGCCGGGGTCGAGCGGCTGCGCGACGCGAGCCACGGCATGGTCCGGGTCGAAGTGCGCTGCGCGCGCTGCGGCAGCCACCTCGGCCACGTGTTCGATGACGGGCCCGCGCCCGGCGGCGAGCGCTTCTGCATCAATTCGGCCGCGCTAGACTTCCGCCCCGACCCAGCCTGAGCCCGCCTGCCGTTCGCGCGCGGCGGGCCAACGCATGAAGCTGCTGTTCGATTTCCTGCCGATCGCGCTGTTCTTCGTCGCGTTCAAGTACGCCGACGCCAACCAGGACTGGGCGGCCGCGTTCGCGACCCAGCACCTGGGCTTCCTGGTGGCCGGCGGCGTGGTCGGCAGCGCCGAGGCGCCGGTGCTGCTGGCCACCGTGGTGGTGATCGCGGCGACGCTGGCGCAGGTGCTGTGGCTGAAGCTGCGCGGCCGCCACGTCGACAAGATGCTGTGGATCAGCCTGGCGCTGGTGGTCGGCCTGGGCGGCGCGACCATCTACTTCCACAGCGAGACCTTCATCAAGTGGAAGCCGAGCGTGCTGTACTGGGTGATGGGCCTGGCGCTGTGGCTGGGCCCGCTGCTGTTCGGCAAGAACCTGCTGCGCGCACTGCTGGGCGAGCAGCTGCAGCTGCCGGCGCGCGTGTGGCACCGGCTGAACTTCGCGTGGATCGCGTTCTTCGCGCTGATGGGCCTGCTCAACCTGTGGGTCGCCTACACCTTCTCGACCGCCACCTGGGTCGACTTCAAGCTGTTCGGCACGCTCGCGCTGACGCTGGTGTTCACGATCGCCCAGGGCCTGGTGCTGGCGCGGCACCTGAAGGACGAGCCGGCACCGGCGAGCGCTCCGGAGGATTCGCATTGAGACGCTACCTGTCCCTGGCCGAGCTCGAGGCGGCGCTGCGCGGCGCGCTGGCGCCCACTGCGCTGCAGGTGATCGACGACAGCAGCCAGCACATCGGCCACGCCGGCGCACGCGAAGGCGGCCACTACACGGTGCGCATCACCAGCGCGCGCTTCGCCGGCCTCACGCGGATTGCGCGCCATCGCCTCGTGTATGATGCGCTGCAGCCGCTGATGCCCGGCGGCATCCACGCGCTGGCGATCGACGCCCGCGCCCCCGACGAAGCCTGACCCCCCGCTGCCAATCGGCCGCGCCGCGTGCGCCGGTCGGGCTCGTGCCACACCCCCGCTCGATGAAGATGAAGCTCCATCTCGTTTCGCTGCGCGCGGCTGCTGCCGCTGCGGTGCTGCTGCTGCCGCTGGCCGTGCTCGCGCAGAACGTCGCGATCGTCAACGGCAAGCCGGTGCCCAAGGCGCGGGTCGACAGCCTGATCGCGCAGGCGGCCAAGGCTGGCCAGCCGGTCGGGCCCGAACTCGAGACGCAGGCGCGCGACCAGGTCGTGCTGCGCGAGATCTTCACGCAGGAGGCCGAGCGCCAGGGCCTGGCGGCTTCGGCCGACTACCGCGCGCAGATGGAGCTGGCGCGCCAGAGCATCCTGATCCGCGAGCTGTTCGACCGCTATCGCCAGGCGCATCCGGTGACCGAGGCGGCGGCCAAGGCCGAGTACGACAAGTTCAAGGCGCAGGCCGCCGGCACCGAGTACCGCGCGCGGCACATCCTGGTCGCATCCGAGGACGAGGCCAAGGCACTGATCGCCAAGCTGCAGGCCGGCGCGAGCTTCGAGGAGCTGGCCAAGCAGAACTCGAAGGACCCCGGCTCGGCCGAGAACGGCGGCGACCTCGACTTCGCGAAGGCCGACGCCTACGTGCCCGAGTTCGGCCAGGCGCTGGCTGCACTGAAGAAGGGCCAGATCACCGAGACCCCGGTGAAGACCCAGTTCGGCTGGCACGTCATCAAGCTCGAAGACACGCGCGAGGCGCAGTTTCCGGCCTTCGACGACGTGAAGGCGCAGCTGATCCAGCGCCTCGAGCAGATGCAGCTGCAGCAGTACCAGGAAGAGCTGCGCAAGGCGGCGCGCACCGACTACAAGTTCGCGCTGCAGTAACGCGCGAGCCGGCCAGCGACGGGCCGGCGCAGCCCTCGCGGCGACGCGGGCGAAGGCGGCCAAGCGGCGGCGCCAGTCGCCGGGGTGTCGCTAGTCGTCGCGCACCAGCCGCCCGGCTTCGAGGTGCAGCTGGCGCTGGCAGCGTGCGGCGATCGCCGGGTCGTGGGTGACCAGCACCAGCGTCGTGCCGGCCTCGCGGTTCATCTCGAACATCAGCTCCATCACCCGTGCGCCGGTCGCGAAGTCCAGGCTGCCGGTCGGCTCGTCGGCCAGCAGCACCGCCGGCTCGACCACGAAGGCCCGGGCCAGCGCCACGCGCTGCTGTTCACCGCCCGACAGCAGCCGCGGGTAGTGCGCCAGCCGCTGCGCGAGGCCGACCCGCTCGAGCATCCGGATCGCGTGCGCGCGCGCATCGCGCCGCCCGAGCAGCTCGAGCGGCAGCATCACGTTGGCCAGCGCGTCGAGGTTGGCCAGCAGCTGGAAGCTCTGGAACACGAAGCCCAGCTTGCGCGCACGCAGCGCGGCGCGCGCATCCTCGTCCAGCTCGAACAGTGCCGCCCCGTCGAGCCGCACCTGGCCGCTGGTGGGCACGTCGAGCCCGGCCAGGATCGACAGCAGCGTGCTCTTGCCCGAGCCCGATGCACCGACGATCGCCACCGACTCGCGCGGCCGCAGCGCGAACGTGATGTCGTGGAGAATCGTCAGCGTGCCGGTGGCATCGGCCACCTGCTTGTTCAACTGTTCGGCGGCGAGGATCGGCTCTGGCATGCGGCAATCGGTGCGAGGCTTCGGGCGGCGTAGGCTGCTGCGGCATTGTGGCCTGTTGGCGCTGCTGGCCACCGGCGCGCTGCCCGCGCACGCCCGCGGCGTGGCGGTGCTGGTCGTCGGCGACAGCCTGTCGGCCGAGTACGGGCTGCCGCGCGGCAGCGGCTGGGTCGCGCTGCTCGAGCAGCGGCTCGCGCCACGCCAGCTCGAGGTGGTCAACGCCAGCGTCAGCGGCGACACCACCGCCGGCGGCCGCTCGCGGCTGCCGCAGCTGCTGGCCGAGCACCGGCCGCGGGTGCTGATCCTGGAACTCGGCGGCAACGACGCGCTGCGCGGCCTGCCGCTGGACATGACCCGCGCGAACCTGGGCGAGATGGTGCGCGCGGCCAAGGCGGGCGGCGCGCGCGTGCTGCTGCTGGGCATGCAGGTGCCGCCGAACTACGGCCGCAAGTACGCGGATCAGTTCGCCGCGACCTTCGACAGCGTCGCGCGGGCCGAGGGTGCGGCGCTGGTGCCCTTCCTGCTGGCCGGCATCGCCGACGCGCCCGATCCGATGCGCTACTTCCAGCCCGACCGGATCCATCCGAACGAGGCGGCACAGCCGCTGATCCTCGCCAACGTCTGGCCGAAGCTGAAGCCGCTGCTGCCGTAGCGGCGCAGCAGAGCGCGCCTGCGGCGCTCAGCAGACTTCGAGCTCGAGCTGCTCCCGCGGCTGCTCGATACGGTGCGCGAGGTGCGCAAGCGCCTCCTCGACCTGGTCGACCAGCACCAGGCACAGGTCGCCGCTGTCCAGGCGGTCGAGCGCCGCGTCGATCGCTGCGAACTCGCCGTGCAGCTCGATCACCTCGCGGGTGCGCGACGCGCCCTGCAGCCCCTCGCGCAGCAGCGCCAGCACTTCGCCGTCACCGCGGCCGCGCTGCGCCGCGTCCTGATACAGGATCACCCGGTCGAAGGCCTCACCCAGGATCACCGTCTGCTCGCGCAGGTCCTGGTCGCGCCGGTCGCCGGCACCGCTGATCACCACCGACCGCCGCCGCGCCGGCATCGCCTCGACCGCGCGCACCAGCGCGCGCATCGCGTCCGGGTTGTGGCCGTAGTCGGCGATCACCGTCGCGCCGCGGTAGGCCAGCACGTTGAAGCGCCCCGGGGTGGTGTCGACGTCGCTGTCGAAGCTCTCCAGGCCGCGGCGGATCGCGTCCCAGTCCAGGCCCGCGCACCAGGCGGCGGCGACGGCCGCCATTGCGTTCTCGACCTGGAAGCCGATCGTGCCGCCGCGGGTCAGCGGGATGCGCGCGAGCGGCAGCCGCTCGCGCCACGAGCCTTCGGCGGCGACGATCGCGCCGCCCTCCGCGTACACCACGCGCCGGCCCTGCGCGCGGTGCGCGGCCATCACCGGATGGTGGCGGTCGGCGGCGAAGTAGCAGATCGCGCCCGGGCAGGCAACCGCCATCGGCGCGACGTTCGGGTCGGCGGCGTTGAGCACCGCCCAGCCGTCAGGCGCGACGTTGCGCACGATCACGCGCTTGAGCACCGCCAGGTCCTCGACCGTGCTGATGTAGTTCAGCCCCAGGTGGTCGCCTTCGCCGATGTTGGTCACCACCGCGACCGTGCAGCGGTCGAAGCCCAGGCCCTCGCGCAGGATGCCGCCGCGCGCGGTCTCGAACACCGCTGCGTCGACGTCCGGGTGCGCGAGCACGTTGCGCGCGCTGCGCGGGCCGCTGCAGTCGCCGCGGTCGATCGCGCGGCCCTCGACGTAGGCGCCGTCGGTATTGGTCATGCCCACGCGCAGCCCGCTGGTGGCCAGCAGGTGCGCGACCAGGCGCGTGACCGTGGTCTTGCCGTTGGTGCCGGTGACCGCGATCGTCGGCACGCGGCCGTCGTCGCCGTGGCCGAACAGGTGCTCGACGATCGCGTCGCCGACGTTGCGCCCGCGGCCGAAGGACGGCGCCAGGTGCATGCGCAGCCCAGGCGCGGCGTTGACCTCGACGATGCCGCCGCCCTGCTCCTCGAGCGGGCGCAGCACGCTGTCGCAGACCACGTCGACGCCGCAGATGTCCAGGCCGATGGTCTGCGCGGCGGTCACCGCGCGCGCGGCGACGTCGCGGTGCACGTCGTCGGTCACGTCGGTGGCGGTGCCGCCGGTGCTCAGGTTCGCGTTGTTGCGCAACACCACGCTCTCGCCCTTGCGCGGCACCGACTCGGGCGTGAAGCCCTGCGCGGCCAGCCGCGCGATCGCGATCTCGTCGATGCGGATCCGGGTCAGCGCGCTGACGTGGCCGTCGCCGCGCCGCGGGTCGGCGTTGACCCGCTCGACCAGCTCACGCACCGTCGCGGCGCCGTCGCCGATCACCAGCGGCGGGTCGCGCCGCGCCGCCGCGACCAGCTTGCGGCCGACCACCAGCAGCCGGTAGTCGGCGCCCGGCAGATAGCGCTCGACCATCACCGCGCCGTAGGGCGCCGCCGCGTCGAAGGCGGTGCCCAGCTGCGCGCGGGTGCTGACGTTGACGGTGACGCCCTTGCCCTGGTTGCCGTGCTGCGGCTTAACCACCACCGGCAGGCCGATGCGCTGTGCCACCACCCAGGCCTCGTCGGCGTCGCGCACCGGGCGGCCGAGCGGCACCGGCACGCCGGCGGCGTGCAGCAGCTCCTTGGTCAGATCCTTGTCCTGCGCGATCGACTCGGCCACCGCGCTGGTGGTGTCCAGCTCGGCCGCCTGGATCCGGCGCTGCTTCGAGCCCCAGCCGAATTGCACCAGGCTGCCGTCGGTCAGCCGCCGGTAGGGGATCCCACGGGCCACCGCCGCACTGACGATCGCGCCGGTCGACGGGCCCAGCCGCAGCTCCTCGTCGAGCTCGCGCAGCCGGCCGACCGCCGCCGCGGCATCGAAGCCGCCGCCGTTGGTCGACGCGGCGATCAACGCGCCCGCGAGCTCGAGCGCCAGCCGGCCGACGCGCTCCTCGCTGTACTCGACCACCACCTGGTAGACGCCGTCCTCGACCGTTGCGGTGGTGCGGCTGTAGCTGACCGGGCAACCGGCCTGCGCCTGCAGCGCCAGCGCCGCGACCTCGAGCACCTGCGCGAGGTTGAGCAGCCCGCCCTCGGGCGGCCAGTGCTCGCCGATCGCCGGAAACTGCGTGCGCAGCCGGGTCTCGAACGCGGGCAGCCGCGCAATGTCGGTCTCGTCGGCGCGGCAGTGCACGATCGCCTCGATCGCCGTGTTGCGGCTCCACAGGTTCGGCCCGCGCAGCGCGCGGATGCGGGTCAGCTCCATCAGTCGTTCTCTCGGTCGTCGGTGGCCGCGCGCCGCGTGGCGCCGCCCCCCGGGTTCAGCAGGTTCAGCGGGACCGCCGGGCCGAAGGTCTGCACGCCGGCGGCGATCAGGTCGGCGTCGATGCCCAGCGCCCAGGCCGCCGCCACCGCGGCCAGCAGCGTCGCCGGCGCGAGCGGCTCGACCTCGGCCGCCAGCGGCTGCAGCCGCTGCAGCAGGGTTTCGCTGCCGCCTTCGGCGAGCACGCAGCCGCCGTCGCGCGCGAACACCACCCGGCCGCCGGCGGCGCGGTGGCGGACCAGCTCGGGGCAGCGCCCGTCGGCGGCGTACAGCAACGCGCTGCCGTCGCACAGCCCGGCCAGGCTGGCGACGCGCGCATCGGCGGCGTTGAGCACCGCGACGCCGTCGGGCAGCACCACGTCGACCTGGGTGCGCAGCACCTTCAGCAGCTGGTCGGCGTCGCGCACGTCATGCTCGGCCAGCGCGTCGGCGCCACCCAGGTCGGTGACGATGCCGACCGCGCAGCGGTCGTAGGGCAGGCCGTCGCGCAGGATCGCGGCGGCGTCGTTCTCGAACACCGCCGCGTCGACGTTGCGGTTGATCAGCAGCCGCCGCCCCGCGTCCCAGTCGGTGCAGTCGCCGGCGTCGACCCGCCGGCGGTCGAGGAACAGCCCGTCGCGGCAGGCCAGGCCGACGTGGCGGCCGCTGAGCTGCATGATCCAGGCGACCAGGCGCGCGATCCGCGCGGTGTCGCGGCTGCCGGCGACGCCGACAATCGGGATCCGGCCGTCGTCGTCGTGGTCGGGGAACAGGTGGTCGACGATCGCCCGACCCACCGGCTGCGGCTGCCCTTCAGCCGGCCGCAGGTGCATCAGCAAGCCGGGGCCGGCGTTGACCTCGACCACCGCGCCGCCCTGCTCGTGCAGCGGCCGGCCGATGTCCTCGGCCACCAGGTCGATGCCGGCGATGTCCAGGCCGACGGTGCGCGCGGCCAGCGCCGCCAGGTGCGCGACCTCGGGGTGGACCTCGCTGGTGCAGTCGATCGCGACGTTGCCGTTGCGCTGGATCAGCACCCGCCGCCCGGCCGCGGGCACCGACTCGCCGCTCAGCCCCTGGCGCTGCAGCAGCAGGCGCGTGACCGGCTCGCGCTCGAGCCGCATCGTCTCCAGCGGGAACTCCTC
>CAZKCJ010000060.1:8999-11842 GCA_964550885.1 uncultured Rubrivivax sp.
CTCGCCGCGGCGCGGGTCGGTGTTGACCTGGCTGTCGATCAGCTGGGCCACGGTCGAGCGGCCGTCGCCGCTGATCCACAGGCTCTGGCCGCGCGCGGCGGCCACCACCTCGCTGCCGACCACCAGCAGCCGGTGCTCGTCGCCGCGGATGTAGCGCTCGACGATCACGCCGCTGCCTTCGGCCGCGGCCACCGGCCACGCGGCCAGCACGTCGGCGCGGTTGTCCAGGTCGAGGCTGACGCCCCGGCCGTGGTTGCCGTCGCGCGGCTTCACGACCACCGGCAGGCCGATGTCCTGCGCCGCCTCCCAGGCCTCGTCGGGGCTGCCCGCCATCTGTCCTTCGGGCACCGGCACGCCGACCGAGGCCAGCAGCCGCTTGGTCAGGTCCTTGTCGCCGGCGATGCCTTCGGCGATCGCGCTGGTCAGGTCGGTCTCGGCGGTCCAGATGCGGCGCTGGCGCTTGCCGTGGCCGAGCTGGACGAGATTGCCGTCGTTCAGCCGGATGTGCGGGATATGCCGGTCGGTGGCCGCGCCGACGATCGCCGCGGTGCTCGGCCCCAGGTAACACTCGTCGAGCTTGTCGCGCACCGCCGCCACCGCCGCCGCCACGTCGAAGGGCTCGTCGTTGATCGCGCACATCAGCAGCCGGTGTCCCTGCGCCAGCGCGGTGCGGGCGACCTGCTCGTCGCGCGCGCGAAACACCATCCGGTACACGCCGCGGCGGCTGGTGCTGCGCGTCTGGCCGAAGCCGGTCGGCATGCCGGCCAAATTCAGCAGCTCGATCACCACGTGCTCCAGCACGTGGCCGCACCAGGTGCCCTCGTGCAGCCGCTGCAGGAAGCCGCCGCGCTCGCCGACGCCGCAGTGGTGCTCGGCCAGCGCCGGCAGCCACGCGCACAGCCGCTCGTTCAGCCCCGGCAGCAGGTTGGACGGGCGCTGCTCCAGCTCGCCCAGGTCGAGCCAGCTCTCGAGCGCCGAGCGGTAGGTCCACAGGTTCGGGCCGCGCAGGTAGTTCACGCGCAGCAGCTGGATATCGCTGATCCGGTCCATCGTCGTCGGTTGATGCTTCGGCGAGAATCGCGCCGCGCTGCGCGGCAGCCGATCCCGACCCTCATGTCCACCAGCCCTTCGATCGCGGCTGCAGCGCCGCCGGCCACCGGGGCCGCCGTGCCTGCCGAGCTTCGCGCGGTACTGGCTGCCGATGAGAACGTGCTGGCCACGCTGGCGGTTGACCTCGACGACGCTCTTCGCTTCGCCCCCGGCCTGCTGGCGCTGACCGACCGGCGGCTGTGGGCGCCCGCGCCCGACGGCGGCTGGCGGTCGTGGCCGCTCGCACCGCAGCTCGAGCTGCAGCCCGGCGACCACGCCGGCGTGGGCAGCCTGGAGCTGCTGGACGCGACGCAGCAGCTGGCGCGCTGGCGCTTCACCCTGGGCGTGAACCCCCAGGCGCTGCGGCTGGCCGCCGCCTTCGAACGCCAGCGGCTGGTGCTTGCCGGCCTGGAGGTCGACGCCGAAGAACCGGCGGAGGACGAGGCCGCCGAGCAGGAGCCGCAGGCCAGCCCGTCGACCTGGGTGCTGCTGCGGCTGGGCCGCTTCGCGCAGCCTTATCGTAAGCAGTTGTTGCTGGGCTTCGCGCTGACGTTGGCCGCGACCGCGGCGACGCTGGTGCCGCCGTATCTGACCATTCCGCTGATGGACCGGGTGTTGATCCCGTTCCAGGCCGGGCAGCGGATCGACCCGGCTTACGTGCTGCTGCTGCTGGCCGGGCTGCTCGGCTCGGCGCTGCTCGCCTGGGCCTTGAGCTGGGCGCGCACCTGGCTGCTGGCGCTGGTGTCCGAACGCATCGCCGCCGACCTGCGCACCGCCGCCTTCGAGCACCTGCTGCGGCTGAGCCTGGACTACTTCGGCGCCAAGCGCACCGGCGACCTGATGGCCCGCGTCGGCTCCGAGACCGACCGCATCTCGGTGTTCCTGTCGCTGCACGCGCTGGACTTCGCGACCGACGTGCTGCTGATCGGCATGACCGCGGTGATCCTGTTCTCGATCGATCCCGGGCTGGCGCTGGTCACGCTGGTGCCGCTGCCCTTCATCGCGTGGATGATCCACCTGGTGCGCGACCGGCTGCGCACCGGCTTCGAGAAGATCGACCGGGTCTGGGCCGACGTGACCAACGTGCTCGCCGACACCATCCCCGGCATCCGCGTGGTCAAGGCCTTCGCGCAGGAGAGCCGCGAAGCGGCGCGTTTTCGCGCGGCGAACCGGCTGAACCTCGCCGTCAACGACCGCCTGAACAAGACCTGGAGCCTGTTCACGCCGACGGTGGCGCTGCTCACCGACGTCGGCCTGCTGGTGGTCTGGGCCTTCGGCATCTGGCAGGTCAGCCGCGGCCGGATCACGGTGGGGGTGCTGACCGCGTTCATCGCCTACATCGGCCGCTTCTACACCCGGCTCGACTCGATGAGCCGGATCGTCAGCGTCACCCAGAAGGCCGCCGCCGGCGCGAAACGGATCTTCGACATCCTGGACCACGTGAGCAACGTGCCCGAGCCGGCCGACCCGGTGCCGATCGAGCGCCTGCAGGGGCGCATCGAGCTGCGCGGCGTGAGCTTCCGCTACGGCAGCCGCAGCGTGATCCGCGCGCTGGACCTGGACATCCGCCCGGGCGAGATGATCGGCCTGGTCGGCCACAGCGGCTCGGGCAAGAGCACCCTGGTCAACCTGATCTGCCGCTTCTACGACGTGAGCGACGGTGCGGTGCTGGTCGACGGCTGCGACCTGCGCCGCTTCGGCGTGGCCGACTACCGGCGCCACATCGGCCTGGTGCTGCAGGAGCCGTTCCTGTT
>CAZKCJ010000061.1:0-3417 GCA_964550885.1 uncultured Rubrivivax sp.
GCATGCTGACCACCAGCAGCGGCCAGCCGACCCAGCCCACCGGCTGCGTCGGCAGCGCCGCGAGCTCGTGGCGCTGGCGGTAGAGCAGCCAGAAGCTGACCACCAGGATGATCGGGCCGTGGCCCTGCTCGTCGGTGGTCCAGATGGTGTGGGCCAGCTCCCACCACGCCGGCAGGTACAGCAGCGCGAAGCCGGCCACGACCACCACCAGCGCGACCGGGTCGACGCCAGCCGGCAGCAGCAGCTGCGGGCGGCGGCTAGCCACCGGCGCCGTACCTTGCGGATTCGACACGGCGCTCATCGCGGGCCGGTCAGAACTCGTTGAACACGACGCCGGCCACGAGCACCGGCGTTTCCGCCAGGTTGCCGGCCATCGCCTGCAGCGCGGCGATGCGGCCCTTGTCCTTGCGCGCCACCAGCAGCGCGGCGCCGCAGCGCGCGGCGATCACCGCGCTGTCGCTGCCGTAGGCGGCGGCCGGGGTGTCGACCACCACGTAGTCGAACTTGCTGACCAGCTCGCGGATCAGCAGCCCGAAGGCCGGGCGCTCGACCAGCTCGAGCGGGTTCGGCGGGGTGACGCCCACCGGCAGCACGAACAGGCTGGGCACCCCCGGCGCCTGCTGCACCACCTGGTTTTCGACCCGGCCCGACAGGATGCCCGACAGGCCGGCCTTGTTGCCGAGCTTGAAGACCTCGTGCTGGCGCGGGCCGCGCAGGTCGGCGTCGATCAGCAGCGTGCGCCCGCCCAGCTGGGCCAGCGTGACCGCCAGGTTGGCGGCGAAGAAGGTCTTGCCGTCGAGCGTGTCGGGGCTGATCACCGCCAGCGCGCGCCGCGGGGTCTGCGTCTGGTCGTTGAACACGCGCACCATCAGCTGGCTGCGGATCGCGCGGAAGGCTTCGGCCTGCACCGAGAAGGGCTCGTTCAGCGCAACCAGCTCGGGGCTGGCCTTGCGCTGCTCTTCGGGCGCGTACGGGTAGTGGAACTGCTGCGCCAGCGCGAACAGCACGTCGTCGGCGCTGGCGTAGCCGAGCTGGATCGCGGCTTCGCCGAAGCGGATGCCGCGCTCGCGCTGCAGCGCCAGGATCTGCTCGACCTGCTCGGCGCTGAGGTTGCGGGTCTCGGCGATGATGTCGCCGATCGGCCGGTCGAGCACGGCGGTGCCGCCGGCAGCGTCGCCGATCGCCGGCGGCGGATCCTGCAGCACGTCCTGGACTTCGGAATCGCGGAACTTCGCCATCTCAAGCCCCTCTGGCCGGAGCCGCCAGCTGCCCGATCACGCGCTGCTGGCCCAGCGCCAGCCGATTGCGCCCGATCAGCTTGCGCGCGCCCGGCAGCGGCAGCACGCCGATCACCGGCAGGCCGAGCGTGGCCGGCACGTCCTCGACGCCGCGCACCCGGCGGTCCATCACCTCGAGCAGCAGCGCCACGCCGATCGCCAGCAGCCCGCCCAGCAGCACCGCCAGCGCGGTGTTGAGCAGCGGCTTCGGCGACGAGCGCTCAAGCGGCGGCGTCGCCGCGGTCAGCAGGTTGACGTTGCTCTGCGTGGTCTGGCTTTCCAGCGTGGTCTGGTTCAGCCGCTGCGTGACCATGTCGTAGGCGCGCTGCGCGCTTTCGACGTCGCGCTGCAGCACCTCGCCTTCGTCGCGCACCACCTTCATCCGCAGCACCTTGGCGCGCTGCGCGTCGAGCGCGGCGCGCACGTCGGCCACGCGCTGGCGGGTGATGGTGTCGCTGACGCCGACGCTGCCGGTCACGCGCCGGGTCTCGGCGTCGATCTTGCTGCGCAGCGCGGCGATGTTGGCCTTGGCCTCGACCACCTGCGGGTTGCGGTCGCCAAGGCGCGCGCTCAGCTCCTGCAGCTTGGCCTCGGCGCGCGACAGGTCGACCTTGAGCCCGGAGATCACCGGGTTGTTCAGCACCTCCTGCATCCGGTCGGCCGCGCCGCCACGCGCCTGCGCGCTGCGGCTGCCCGACTCGGAGGCCAGCGCCTGCAGCATCACCAGCTGCGACGACAGCTCGTTCAGGCGCGCGTTCTCGACGTCCAGCCGCTCGTCGGTGGCGATGATGCCCTTCTCGCGCTGGAACGCCGACAGCTTGCTCTGCGCGCGCTCGAGCGTGTCGCGCGCCTCCTTGGCGCGGTCGTCGAAGAAGTTCGAGTACTGCTTGGCCGGGTCGACCCGCAACTCGACCGCGGTCTGCAGGAAGGCCTGGACGAAGGCGTTGGCCATCGCCGCCGCGAACTGCGGGTCGGGCGCCTGGTACGAGATCGCGATCACGCTGGATTCGCGCGACGGCTGCACGTCGAGCTGCTTTTGCAGCAGCGTGGCCAGCCAGGTCTCGATGTCGCCCTTGCCCTGGGTGGCGTCCTGCCACTGCTGGCGCACCGTCGGGTTCTCGGCCAGCTTGGTGTTGCGCACCACGCGCCGGGCGACGCGCTCGCTGCGGATCACGTCGGCCTGGGTGGCCAGGATCGCCGGTGACGCTGCGCCGGCGTACATCATCGCGGTGACCGGGTCGGGCTTGTAGTCGACGACGACCGTCGCGGTGGCGGTGTACTGGCTGGGCAGCAGCAGGCTGATGACGATGGTAGTGACCACCGTCAGCCCGAAGACCAGCGCGGCCACCCACCAGCGCGCGCGCAACACCGACAGGAACTGCGACAGGTTCATGGCCGGACCATCCTGATCAGAACAGGCTTTCGCGCACGTAGACGACGTCGCCGTTTTGCAGCAGGTCGTCCATCTTGGGCTCGAGCACCTGGACCTTGCCGTCGGCGCCGCGCCGGTGCACGCGCAGCCCCTTCTCGGTGCCGCGCAGGTTCAGGCCGCCGCCGGCGGCCAGCGCCTGCATCACGCTCATGTTGCGCTCGAGCCGGATCGCACCGGGGCGCTGCACTTCGCCGTAGATGTAGATGATCGGCGCGCGCTCGACGTAGATCACGTCGCCGTTGTGCACGACGAAGTCGTCGGCCCGGTCGTCGGTGGTGAACAGCGACGGCAGGTCGATCACCTTGCGGATCGGCTTGCCGTCGCGGATGCCGACCAGGGTCAGCGTGTCGGCACCGCTGGCGGCGATGCCGCCGGCCATCGCCAGCAGGTCGGACAGGCGCAGGTCGGCGGTCTCGATCGGGAAGCGGCCGGGGCGGTTGACCTGGCCGAGCACGCTAGCCTGGTTGCCGCGCACCTGCAGCACCATCACGCTGACCTGCGGCTGCTTGACGAAGTTGCCGTTGCGCAGGCCGTCGGCGATCGCCTTCTCGGCCGCGGCGACCGTGCTGCCACCGATGCGCACGCTGCCCAGCAGCGGGTAGCTGATCGTGCCGGCTTCGCTGATGCGCGTCTCGAGCGTCAGGTCGGGGTTCTGGTAGACCGAGATGTGCACGACGTCGCCGGCGCCGAGCCGGTACTCCTCGACCG
>CAZKCJ010000061.1:3427-11685 GCA_964550885.1 uncultured Rubrivivax sp.
CGCTGCCTTGGGCACGGTCGTCGCCGGCGCGGCGCTCTGCGCCTGCGCGCCGCCGGCGGCCAGCAGCGCCAGCGCCGCCGGCGCGGCGAAGCGACGGAGGAGGAAAAGGATTCTGCTCATTTCAGCCCCATGCCTTTGGAGATGGACGAAGCGTCGAGGCCGCTGGCGGCCGGCGCGGCGGGTGCGGTGGGCGTCGGTGCGGGCGCGGCCGCCGGCGCCGACGCGGCGGCCTCGGCGAACTTGCCGACGTACTCGATCTTGGCGCCGTCACGCATCGCCTTCATGTCCTTGTTGATCAGGTCGCGCTTGCGCTCGTTGACCAGGAACAGCTCGATCGCCGGCGTGGCCTGCTCCAGCGTCACCGGCTGCGAGCGCGAGCCGGCCAGCACGATCACCTGCGCACCGGTCGGGGTGGCGTTGAGCATCGCCTGGCCGTCCTTCATCGCGGCGAAGGTGCCCAGGTTGGCCAGCGGCAGCTGCTCGGCCGCGCGCACCGCCTGGTTGGCGGTGTAGCGGTAGCCCTCGGCCTTGAGCGTCTCGATGAAGTCGCTGATGTTCTTGGCCGCCTCGAGCTTGGCCTTGAGCTCGGCCACCTGTTCGGGCTTGGCCTCGATCGCCAGCTCCTGAAGGTTGTAGATCCGCCGCTCCTTGAACAGCGCCGGGTTGTCGTCGTAGTACTTGGAGATTTCGGCGGCGGTGGGCTTGGTCGCGGCTTCGCCGACCTTCTCGACGTAGGCGCGGGCGATGATCTCGCGCTTGGCCGCCTCGAGCTGCTGCACGACGCGCGGATCGCGGTCGAGCTTGAGCTCCTCGGCCTTCTGCACCGCCAGCTCCTGGTCGATCAGCCGCTCGAGGATCTGGTGCGACGCGGCGTCGACCTGCTCGGGCTTGATCCCGCGCTGCTGCTGCAGCACGAAGTTGATCTGGTGGACGGTGATCTCTTCCTTGTTGACCTTGGCGGCGGTCTGCGAGGCCGTCTCCTTGTTGCTGCCGCCGCAAGCCGCGAGCAGCGCTGCGGCCGCGAGCACGGCAACGAGGCTGACCGGACTGCGGCCCGACGGACGGCGCAATGCGTGGTTCATGGCTGGGTCACTCCTGGGCAGTCATGTTGGGTGGGCGGCCGGGGGGCGTGCAGGTCGTAGTGCGCCGCAGCACCCGACCGATCGTTTCAGTGTAAGCGCCTGCGGCGCGGCGACAAGCCGCGCCGGCGCGCGGGTTGCGGACCAATCGCACGATCAAGGCCCGGGCGTCGCCGCCGCGCCGCACCGCCTGCGGGATCGATCCGGTTCAGCACTTGATGCCCACGTGCAGCGCGACGACCCCGGCCGTGAGGTTGTGCACGTCGACGTGGCCGAAGCCGGCGCTGCGCATCATCGCCTCGAGCTCGCGCTGCGACGGGTGCATGCGGATCGACTCGGCCAGGTAGCGGTAGCTCGCGGCGTCGCCGGCGACCAGCGCGCCCAGGCGCGGCAGCACGTGGAACGAGTACCAGTCGTAGGGCTTGGCCAGCGGCTCGGCGACCTTCGAGAACTCGAGCACCAGCGCCCGGCCCTGCGGGCGCAGCACGCGCGCCATCTCGGCCAGCGCGCGCGCCTTGTCGGTCATGTTGCGCAGCCCGAAGGCGACGCTGACCAGGTCGAAGCTGCCGGTGGCGAAGGGCAGCTGCTCGGCGTCGCAGGCGACGCTGGGCAGCACCAGGCCCTCGTCGAGCAGCCGGTCGCGGCCGGCGCGCAGCATCGCTTCGTTGATGTCGGTGTGCACCACCAGGCCGCTGGCGCCGGCCTTGCGCGCGAACGCGCGCGTGAGATCCCCGGTGCCGGCGGCCAGGTCGAGCACGCGCTCGCCGGGGCGCACGTCGGCCACCGCCACCGCGTAGGCCTTCCACAGCCGGTGCAGCCCGAACGACATCAGATCGTTCATCAGGTCGTAGCGCGGCGCGACCGAGTCGAACACGCCGCGCACGCGCCGCGCCTTGTCCGCCTCGTCGACGCTGCTGAAGCCGAAGTGGGTCTGCGCCATCGCAGCGGGGCGCGCTCAGGGCGCGCGCTTGTGGACCTGGGTGCCGATCTTCTTCAGCGGCGAGGTGTCGCGGTCGAGCCCGGCTTCGGCCAGGCGCTGCTCGTAGCGGCGCCACAGCTCGTCCTGCGAGGCCCCCAGCCAGTACAGGTAGCCCCAGCTGAAGATGCCGCTCTCGTGTCCGTCGCTGAAGCGCGGCTGCACCGCGTAGTGGCCGACCGCCTCCATCGACTCGATGCCGACGTTGCGCTTGCCGCTGACCAGCACCTCCTGCCCCGGGCCGTGGCCCATGACCTCGGCCGACGGCGAGTACACGCGCATCAGCTCGAACGGCAGCCGGAAGACCTTGCCGTCGTCGAACGCGATCTCGAGCACCCGCGAGACCTCGTGCAGCGTCAGGCTGATCGGCTTGGGGGAGGAGTCACGATCCATCGCTTGCCATGGCCGCCAATGCGGGGCAGGAAGTGTAACGCGCGAGCCTCGCGTAACCTTCTGCTTCAGTGGTTACCGGCACTGACGGCAGCCAGGATTCACGCCGCCCGCAGCGGTCGAGCCGATCGACCCGCTGCAGCGGCACGCGCCCCGCAGCCCGCAGCCCGCAGCGGTACCACGCGCCGCGGGCATACTGTGGCGCACGGCCCCGCCGCCCGGCGCTGCCCCGCCCGCCGATTGCTCCGCGCGGCGGCACCGGCATCGCAGCAGTGCCTGCCGACATGCAGCCCGACTGGCCCTACCCGCAGTGGATCGCGCATCGCGGCGCCGGCACGCTGGCGCCGGAGAACACGCTGGCCGCCTTCCGGCTGGGCGCGCAGCACGGCTACACCGGCTTCGAGTGCGACGTCAAGCTCAGCGCCGACGGCGTGCCCTTCCTGCTGCACGACGCGACGCTGGAGCGCACCACCAGCGGCCACGGCGTCGCCGGTGACCTCAGCTGGGCGCAGCTCGCGCAGCTGGACGCCGGCAGCTGGCACGGCCCGCGCTTCGCCGGCGAGCCGCTGCCCACGCTGCAGGGGCTGGCCGACTACCTGCTGGCCAACGGCTTCGCGGTGAACCTGGAGCTCAAGCCGACCCCGGGCCACGAGGCGCGCACCGGCGCCGCGGTCGCGGCCGCGGTGCTGCGGCTGTGGCACGGGCAGCGACGTCAGCCGCTGCTGAGCTCGTTCGCGCCCGACGCGCTGCGCGCCGCGCGCGCGACCGCGCCGCACGCGCGCTGCGCGCTGCTGCTCGACCGCCTGCCGCCGGCGCCGCTGGCGCTGGCGCAGGCGCTGCAGTGCGCGGCGCTGGTCACCGACCACGCGCTGATGGACGCGGCGCTCGCGGCCGCGCTGCACGCCGTGGGGCTGCGCGCGCTGGTCTACACGGTCAACGACGCGGCGCGCGCGCGGCAGCTGCTCGCGCTCGGCGTGGACGGGATCATCACCGACGCGGTCGACCGCCTTGGTCCGGGCGCGCAAGCGCACGCGCAAACGCCGGACCGCCCCGAAGCTGGCTGAGCCCGCGCCCGCGCGCCGGGACGAGCGGGCGCGCCTGCTCAGCTGCGGTAGTCGGCGTTGATGCTGACGTAGTCGTGCGACAGGTCGCAGGTCCAGACCGCGGCGCTGGCCGCACCGCGGTGCAGGTCGACACGCACGGTGATCTCGGGCTGCTTCATCACCCGCTGGCCCTGCTCCTCCGCATAGGCCGGGTGGCGGCCGCCGCGCGTGGCCACGTGCACGTCGTCGAGGAACAGGTCGATCAGCGTCTGATCCAGGTCCGCGATGCCGGCGTAGCCGACCGCCGCCAAGATCCGGCCAAGGTTCGGGTCGCTGGCGAAGAAGGCCGTCTTGACCAGCGGCGAGTGCGCGATCGCGTAGGCCACCTGCCGACACTCGGCGACGCTGCGGCCGCCGTCGACCTGCACGGTGATGAACTTGGTCGCGCCCTCGCCGTCGCGCACGATCGCCTGCGCCAGCTGCTGCGCGACTTCGGTCAGCGCGGCGTGCAGCGCGGCGCCGTCGCCCTGCTCGAGCCGGGTGATCGCCGGGTTGCCCGCCTGATGGGTGGCGATCAGCACGAGCGAGTCGTTGGTCGAGGTGTCGCCGTCGATCGTGATCCGGTTGAAGGAGTCGTCGGCAAGCGCGCGCAGCAGCGGCGGCAGCAGCGCCGGCGCGATCGCCGCGTCGGTGGCGATGAAGCCGAGCATCGTCGCCATGTTCGGCCGGATCATGCCGGCGCCCTTGGCGATGCCGGTGACGGTGACCGTGCGCCCGCCCAGCGTCAGCTGCCGCGACGCCGCCTTGGGCACGGTGTCGGTGGTCATGATCGCCTCGGCCGCCTGCTCCCAGTGCTCGGGGGCGGCGGCAGCGATCGCCGCCGGCAGCGCCGCCTCGATCCGCTCGTGCGGCAGCGTCTCCATGATCACGCCGGTGGAAAAGGGCAGCACCTGCTGCGGCTCGATCCGCAGCCGCGCGGCCAGCGCCGCGCAGGTGGAGCGCGCGCGGCGCAGGCCGTCGTCGCCGGTGCCGGCGTTGGCGTTGCCGGTGTTGACCAGCAGCGCGCGGATGCCCAGGCCCGCGCCCAGGTGCTCGCGGCACAGCAGCACCGGCGCCGCGCAGAAGCGGTTGGCGGTGAACACGCCGACCGCGCTCGCGCCTTCGTCGAGCAGCAGCAGCGTGAGGTCGCGCCGGCCGGGCTTGCGCACGCCGGCGATCGCGGTGCCGATCGCCACGCCGCGCACCGGGTGCAGCGCGGCCGGGTCAGGCGCCTTCAGGTTGACGGCCATGCGCGCCCTCAGCTCAGCTTGCCGTGGCAGTTCTTGTACTTCTTGCCGCTGCCGCAGGGGCAGGGCTCGTTGCGGCCGACCTTGGGCATCGTCGCCACCGCGGTGGCGACGTCGGCTTCCTGCGCGACGCTGCCGTCCTCGTTCGGGTGGGTGTAGGTGACGTTGCCGACCTGCGACGCGCGCGCCTCGATCGCCTCGGCGGCCTCGGCCACCTGCTCCTGCGTCTGGATGCGCACGGTCATCAAGAGCCGCGTGACCTCGTGCTTGACCACGTCGAGCAGCCGGCCGAAGAGCTCGAAGGCCTCGCGCTTGTACTCCTGCTTCGGGTTCTGCTGCGCGTAGCCGCGCAGGTGGATGCCCTGGCGCAGGTAGTCCAGCGCCGCCAGGTGCTCGCGCCAGTGGTTGTCCATCGACTGCAGCAGCACCATCCGCATGAAGGGCGTGAACTGCTCGTGGCCGACCAGCTGCAGCTTGCCGTCGAACTGCGCGTCGGCCGCGGCGACCACGGTGTCGACGATGTCGTCGTCGGTGATCGAGTCGCTGGCCTGCACCTGGCCGCGCAGGTCGAGCACCAGCTGCCATTCGTCCTTGAGCACCGCCTCCAGCGCCGAAAGGTCCCACTGCTCCTCGAGGCTCTCCGGCGGCACGCTGGCGCGGACCACGTCGGTCATCGCCGCGCGGCGCAGGTTGGCGATCTGCGCATCGAGCGACTGCGCCTCGAGGATCTCGTTGCGCTGCTGGTAGATGACCTTGCGCTGGTCGTTGGCGACGTCGTCGTACTCGAGCAGCTGCTTGCGGATGTCGAAGTTGCGCGCCTCGACCTTGCGCTGCGCGCCCTCGATGCTGCGGCTGACGATGCCGGCCTCGATCGCCTCGCCCTCGGGCATCTTCAGCCGGTCCATGATCGCGCGCACGCGGTCGCCGGCGAAGATGCGCATCAGCGGGTCGTCCAGGCTCAGGTAGAAGCGCGAGCTGCCCGGATCGCCCTGGCGGCCGGAGCGGCCGCGCAGCTGGTTGTCGATGCGCCGGCTCTCGTGCCGCTCGGTGGCGATGATGCGCAGGCCGCCCTCGGCCTTGACCTTGTCGTGCAGGCCCTGCCACTCGTCCTGCAGCTGGCGGATGCGCGCGGCCTTGTCGTCGGCGGCGATCGTCTCGTCCTCGTCGATGAACTGCACCTGCTTCTCGACGTTGCCACCGAGCACGATGTCGGTGCCGCGGCCGGCCATGTTGGTGGCGATCGTGATCATGCCGGGGCGCCCGGCCTGGGCGACGATCGCCGCCTCCTTCGCGTGCTGCTTGGCGTTGAGCACCTGGTGCGGCAGCGCCGCCTTCTGCAGCAGCCCCGAGATCAGCTCGGAGTTCTCGATCGAGGTGGTGCCCACCAGCACCGGCTGGCCGCGCTCATGGCACTCGCGGATGTCGGCGATGACCGCGTCGTACTTCTCCTTCGCGGTCTTGTAGATCAGGTCGTTCTCGTCCTTGCGGATGGTCGGCTTGTTCGGCGGGATCACCACCGTCTCCAGCCCGTAGATCTCCTGGAACTCGTAGGCCTCGGTGTCGGCGGTGCCGGTCATGCCGGCGAGCTTGCCGTACATGCGGAAGTAGTTCTGGAAGGTCACCGACGCGAGCGTCTGGTTCTCGTTCTGGATCTTCACCCGCTCCTTGGCCTCGACCGCCTGGTGCAGGCCCTCGCTCCAGCGCCGGCCGGTCATCAGTCGGCCGGTGAACTCGTCGACGATCACCACTTCGCCGTCCTGCACCACGTAGTGCTGGTCGCGGTGGTACAGGTGGTGCGCGCGCAGCCCCGCGTACACGTGGTGCATCAGCGAGATGTTGGCCGCGTCGTACAGGCTCGCCCCCGGCGCCAGCAGCCCGGCCGCGCTCAGCAGCTGCTCGGCGCGCTCGTGCCCGTCCTCGGTCAGGAAGACCTGGTGCGCCTTCTCGTCGACGGTGAAGTCGCCGGGCTCGATCACGCCTTCGCCGGTGCGCGGGTCGGCCTCGCCGATCTGCTTCTTCAGCTTCGGCACGACCGCGTCGATGCGCACGTACAGCTCGGTGTGGTCTTCGGCCTGGCCGCTGATGATCAGCGGCGTGCGCGCCTCGTCGATCAGGATCGAGTCGACCTCGTCGACGATCGCGTAGGTCAGCCCGCGCGCGACCCGGTCGCCGACCTCGTAGACCATGTTGTCGCGCAGGTAGTCGAAGCCGAACTCGTTGTTGGTGCCGTAGGTGACGTCGGCGGCGAACGCGGCCTGCTTCTCGTGGCGCTCCATCCCGGGCACGTTGACGCCGACGGTCAGGCCCAGGAACTGGTAGATCCGCCCCATCCACTCGGCGTCGCGCCGCGCCAGGTAGTCGTTGACGGTGACCACGTGCACGCTGCCGGCGAGCGCGTTCAGGTACACCGGCAGCGTCGCGACCAGCGTCTTGCCCTCGCCGGTGCGCATCTCGGCGATCTTGCCCTGGTGCAGCGCGATGCCGCCCATCAGCTGCACGTCGAAGTGGCGCATCTTCAGCGTGCGCTTGCCGGCCTCGCGCACCGCGGCGAAGGCCTCGGGCAGCAGCTGGTCGAGCGTTTCGCCCTTGGCCAGGCGCGCGCGGAACTCGTCGGTCTTGGCGCGCAGCGCGGCGGCATCCAGCGCCTCGAAGGCGGGTTCCAGCGCGTTGATCTGCTGCGCGGTACGGCGGTAGGCCTTGAGCAGCCGATCGTTGCGGCTGCCGAATAACTGGGTCAGGAGCTTGGGCAACATCGGGCAGTCCGGATCGGGGTGGAGGCCGCGCGGTTGCGGCGCTCGGGCCGGCGCAGCGGCCGGTGCAGGCGCACCGGCGTGCGATGGCCGCCGGACGGAAGCCGCGGCCTGAGCAGGCGCTGCGGCCGCCGTCGCTTCGCGAAGGCCGCGCAGTTTAGCACCCGCCCCGTGCGCGCCCGGCTGCGCGCGCGGCGCCGGGCGTGACGCTGGCTACACTGCGGCGATGGCGGTGGGCTCGCATCCGAAGACCGCGGCGCTGGCCGGCGTGCTGCGGGTCGATCGCGCGCTCGACGACAACGCCGCGCTCGGCCGGCTGCTGCAGCGGCTGCAGGACTCGCGCGCGCGCTTCGCCGCGATCCGCGAGCTGCTGCCCGACGCGCTGCGCACCCAGGTGCGGCCCGGGCCGTTGGACGACGCCGGCTGGACGCTGCTCGTGCCCGGCGGTGCGGCCGCCGCGAAGCTGCGCCAGCTGCAGCCGCTGCTGGCCGACGCGCTGCGCGCGCGCGGGCTGCCGGTGGCCGCGATCCGCGTGCGCATCCGCACCGCCGGCAGCGGCGAGCGCGGGACCGGCGCTGCCGGCGGCCGTGTCGGCGGCGCTTGAACGGGCATCACCTCCGCGCCGCAGCAGCTCCGGTCGTCGCGGTCCAGGCGCGGCGCCCCGGTGGTGCCGACCCGATGGTGCCGACCCGATGGTGCCGACCCGATGGTGCCGACCCGATGGTGCCGACCCT
>CAZKCJ010000062.1:0-6669 GCA_964550885.1 uncultured Rubrivivax sp.
TTGAAGTCCGTGGACGATCATCATATCTAATCTCTTGAACGCGACTTGGTATGAACCGCTGCTGCCGTCGCTGGGTGGCTGCTGCCGGCGCCGGGCCGAGGCTGCTTCGGTCCTTCGCCCTGTGCGCCGCGCGCCGCGCAGCCTGTGGCGTGCCCCCAGCGCGCCGCAGCTTCAGGCCGCCGGTCGCACGCCCGCGGTCAGCTCGGCGAGGGCAGCCTCGTCCAGCGTCTCGCGCGCGAGCAGCTCGTGCGCGGCGCGGTCGAGCACCGCGCGGTGCTGCTCGAGGATGCGGCTCGCGCCGTCGAACGCGTCCATCACGATCGTGCGCATCGCGTGGTCGATCTGCTGCTGCGTCTGCGGGCTGACGTTGCAGCCGCCGCCGGTCGGGTAGCCGGGCAGGTCCAGGAAGCGCGGGTGCTGCGCCTCGTAGGCGACGTAGCCCAGCGCCTCGTCCATGCCGTAGCGGGTGACCATGTCGCGCGCGATGTCGGTGGCCTTGGCCAGGTCGTCGGCGGCGCCGGTGGACAGCTGCGCGAACACCAGCATCTCGGCCGCGCGGCCGCCCAGCAGCACCATGATCTTGCGCTCCAGCTCCGGGCGCGTCATCAGGAAGCGGTCCTCGGTCGGGCGCTGGATCGTGTAGCCAAGCGCGCCGATGCCGCGCGGGATGATCGACACCTTGTGCACCGGGTCGCTGCCCGGCAGCGCCAGCGCGACCAGCGCGTGACCCATCTCGTGGAAGGCGACCACTTCGCGCTCGTGCGGGTTGAGCAGGCGGTTCTTCTTCTCCAGTCCGGCGACGATGCGCTCGATCGCGGTGGTGAAGTCGGCCAGGCTCACCTGCTGCGCGCCGCGGCGCGTGGCCGCCAGCGCCGCCTCGTTGCACAGGTTGGCCAGGTCCGCGCCCGAGAAGCCGGTGGTCAGCGCGGCCACCTGCTCCAGGTCGACGCCGTCGGCCAGCCGGATCTTCTTGATGTGCACCTTCAGGATCTGCGCGCGCCCGGTCTTGTCGGGGCGATCGACCAGCACCTGGCGGTCGAAGCGGCCCGGGCGCAGCAGCGCCGGGTCGAGGATCTCGGGCCGGTTGGTCGCCGCCAGCAGCACCAGCCCCGACGAGCTGTCGAAGCCGTCCAGCTCCACCAGCAGCTGCTGCAGCGTCTGCTCGCGCTCGTCGTGGCCGCCGACCACGCCGCCGGCGCCGCGCGCGCGGCCGAGCGCGTCGAGCTCGTCGATGAAGATGATCGCCGGCGCCTTCGCCCGCGCCTGCTCGAACAGGTCGCGCACCCGCGCCGCACCGACGCCGACGAACATCTCGACGAACTCGCTGCCGCTGATGCTGAAGAAGGGCACGCCGGCCTCGCCCGCCACCGCCTTGGCCAGCAGCGTCTTGCCGGTGCCCGGCGGGCCGACCAGCAGGATCCCCTTGGGCATGCGCGCGCCCAGCCGGCCGTAACCCTGCGGATCCTTCAGGAACGCGATGATCTCCTGCAGCTCGGCCTTGGCTTCGTCGACGCCGGCGACGTCGGCGAAAGTCACGCCGGTGTCGGTCTCGACGTAGACCTTCGCGCGGCTCTTGCCGATGCTCATGAAGCCGCCGAGGCCGCCGGCCTTGTCGGCGAAGCGGCGCACAAAGAAGTACCACAGCCCGAAGAAGACGAGTGCCGGCAGCACCCACGACATCAGGTCGCGCAGCCAGGTGCTCTGCACCACGCGCGCGTACTCGACGTTGAACTTCGACAGCCGCTCGGCCAGCGCCGGCTCGACCAGCGTGGCGGCGATCACCGTCTTGCCGGCGTCGGGCGTCTTCAGCTTGCCGGTGACCGTGTTGTCGCTGATCACCACCTCGGACACACGCCCGGCGGCCAGCGCCTTCTCGAACTCGCTGTAGGGCACCGGCTCGACCGTGCGCGCCTGCCAGATGGTCTGCAGCAGGAACAGCCCGAGCAGCGCCAGCACCCAGTAGCCGACGTTCCACTGCATCTTGGGATCGGGTTTGCGCGGCATCGGCATCATCGGCTCCGGCATGCGCGGCGGTGCGCAGCGTTTGCGTGGCGGTGCGCGTGGGCGGGCTCGGCAGGAAGCCGGGCCGCGGGCGCCGCCGACACCGCACCATAGCAGCGTTGGCCGCTGCGGCGCTGGCCGCCGCGGGCCGTGCGCGGCTCGCGGCGCCCGGCTCGTCGTGGCAGCAACGGTGCTTCGGGGTCACCGCCGCCGGCGCCCGCTGCGCCCGCCCGGGACGCTGTCGCGCGCACCCCGGCGGCGCGGCGGGGCCGCTGCGGGGGGCCTCGCCGCCGGCCGCGTGACCGCTAGCGCACGGCAGCGCGCGGTAACCGGCGATTCCCGTGAACGGGGGATTGGCGGCAACTGCGTTCGCCCTTACAACCGTTCCCGGATGTGCGCGGCTGCGCCAACCATCGTTTCGACAACCCCATAGGGAGATCCAGCATGAACAAGCGTGCATCGATCCTGGCGCTGGCGGCTGCCGCGGCGCTGGCTGCAGGGTCCGCTTCGGCCGCAACGATCGACTTCGAGTCGGTCGCGAGCGGCGTCTATCCGAGCCTGACCATCAGCGGCGTGACCTTCACCTTCACCGGCGGCACGGGCCAGTTCAACGTGATCGACAGCGGCTCGCCGGGCTCGCCGATCGCCGGCCAAAGCCTGCTCAGCCGCTTCCAGAATCCGGGTCCGGACGCGTTCAGCGCGACGATCGCCGGCGGCTTCAGCAGCTTTGCGATCGGCTGCGGCGACTGGGGCGAAGACGAAGACCACTGCCACCTGCGGGCGCACGATGCATTCGGCAACGTGCTCGACGCCGCCGACTTCGTCAATCCGGACTACAACTCGGGCGGCGGCATGCTGAGCGTGGCCAGCGCATCGCCGATCGCCTACGTCACCTTCTGGGAAGACAGCATCGACTTCCCGGGTGCGATCTACTGGGACAACGTCGAGTTCACCGCGGCCATTCCCGAGCCGCAGACCTATGCGCTGATGGCGTTGGGGCTCGCGGCGATCGGCTTCAGCGCGCGGCGTCGGCAGGCGAAGTAGCACGCCTCGGGCAGGACGGGGCGGCTTCGACCCCTTTTCCTCGTCGGCGCTCGGCGCGAGCCGCTGAGGCCGGCGCGCTCGCGCCGCTTGCGCTGCCGACGGTTGATCGCTAGGCCTCGCGCCGCCGCTGGCGCTGCGGACCGGTTGATCGCGAGCCGCCGCGGCGCCGCGCCATCGACGCAGCGGCGCCCGCGCGCCGGATCGCGGGGCCATGAAGCGCGGATCCGCCCGAGGCGCGTCCCACCGCGGGCGTTGCGCGCTGCGAGCGGATGCGGGCCGGCCTTTGGCACACTGCCGGCATGGATCTGCGCCTGTACGTCGAAGCGCCGCCGCCGGTCGGGCAGGCGCTCGCGCTTCCTGCGGTGGCCGCGCGCCACGTGCAGACCCGCCGGCTGCAGCCCGGCGACCCGCTGCTGCTGTTCGACGGTGGCGGCGGCGAGTGGGCCGCGCGCGTCGAGCGCATCGGCCGGCGCGAGGTCGTCGTGCAGGTCGGCGCACGGCGGCCGGCGCTTGCGCCGCCGCTGCCGCAGGTGACGCTGGCGCTGGGGATGCCGGCCAACGAGCGGATGGACTGGCTGGTCGAGAAGGCTACCGAGCTCGGCGCCACCGCGATCCAGCCGCTGCACTGCGCGCGCTCGGTGCTGCGGCTAGACGAAGACCGCGCCGCGCGGCGCGGCGCGCACTGGCGCGCGATCGCCGCCGCCGCCGGCGAGCAGTGCGGCCGCGCGTGGCTGCCGCGGATCGAGCCGGTGCGCACGCTCGACGCGTGGCTGGCGACGCTGACCGACGGCGATGCGCGCCGCTGGCTGCTCTGCGCTCCCCAGCCGGCGCAGCGGTCGGGCGAGGCGGCCGCGCCGGTGCGCGAGCGCGGGGCCGGCGATGCGCGCCCGGTGGCAGCGCTGGCGCCGGGCGTGCGTGCGCTGCTCGTGCTCAGCGGCCCCGAGGGCGGGCTGAGCCCGGACGAGGAGCAGCGCGCGCGCGCGCACGGCTTCGCGCCGGTCAGCCTGGGCCCGGCGGTGCTGCGCGCCGAGACCGCGCCGCTGGCGCTGCTCGCGTGGGTGCGGCTGAGCGCCGACGCCGCGCCGGCTGCTGTCGCCGCCGCCGGGGCAGCGGTTGCGTCGCCTGCGCCTGCCCCGTCTGCTGTGCCGGCCGCCGCGCCGGCGGCCACATTCGGCGCGACACGTCTGGCACCGTAGCCGTCGCTGCGGCTGCTGCTGCCGCTGCACTGCGCGCCTGCCGCATCCGCACCGCGGCACGCGCAGGCAGCCCGGCGCCCAGCCGGGCGCGCGCCCATGCGGCCGTTCGATTAGCTGTGCGGCAGGCGCGTCAACGCGACGGCGGCGGCGCGTCGACGCGACCGTCCGGCGCCTGGTCGGCGAAGCACACGCGCACCTCCAGGCCGGGGCCGCCGGGGCGGTCGTGCAGCGACACCCGCGCATGGTGCGCATCGGCGACTGCGCGCACGATCGCCAGGCCGAGCCCGCTGCCGCCCTCGGCGCGCTTGGCTGCACCCTCGCCGCGGTAGAAGCGGTCGAACACGCGCTCGCGCTCGTGCGCCGCGATGCCGCAGCCGGTGTCGCGCACCACCAGCGCCGGCTTCCCGCCGAGCCGATCGACGACGACGTCGACCACCCCGCGCGCCGGCGTGTGCTGCAGCGCGTTCTCGACCAGGTTGCCGAGGAGCACCTCGAGCTGCGCGGTGTCACCGCTGACCTCGGCGTCGCAGCGCAACTCGACGCCGAGGTCGATGGCCTGGTGCTCGGCCTGCGCCGCCCAACGCCCGACCACCGTGCGCGCCAGCGCGCCGAGCGGCACTGCCTGCCGGCTCGCGGCCGAGCCCGGCGCGTCGAGCTCGGCCTGGGCTCGCGACAGCTGCAGCAGCTGGCGCACCAGATGGCTGGCGCGATCGATGCCGGCAGCGAGCTCGGCGGCCGCCTGGGCCCGCTCGTCTGGTTCGCGGCTGCCGGCCAGCACCTGCGCCTGCAGCCGCAGCGCGGTCAACGGCGAGCGCAGCTCGTGCGCTGCATCGGCGAGGAAGCGCCGCTGCGTCTGCAGCGCCTCGGCCAGCCGCGCGAGCAGCGCGTTCAGCGTCTGCACCAGCGCCGCCAGCTCGAGCGGCACGCCGTCCAGCCGCAGCGGCACCAGCCGGTCGGCGCCGAGCCGGGCGAGCTCGGTGTTCGTCGCCAGCAGCGGCCCGAGACCGCGCCGCAGCGCGGCCAGAACGAGCAGCGCGACCAACACCACCACTGCGCCGATCGGCAACAGCATCTGCGCCGCCAGCTCGGCGGCGCTGCCGCTGCGCACCGCGTCGGGCTGCGCGACCTGGATCACGCGCTGCGGCTGGACCACGGTGTACACGTGCCAGGCCTCGCCGTCCGCCCGCTGCAGCGACGCTCCCGGCGTGAGCGCGAGATCCAGGCGGCGCTGCGGCTGCGAGCTGAACAGCAGTGTGCCGTCAGGACGCCGCCCGAGCACGACGAGCTGCGACTCGCCGAGGTCGTCGTCAGCCTGCGACGACGCCGGCTCGGTCGACAGGTTGCGGTCGGCGAGCAGCAGCGCGGTCTGGCGCAGGCTCGCGTCGAGGATCTCGTCGACCTCGGCGCGAGTCACGCCGTAGACCGCGATCAGCAGCAGCCCGGCGCCGAAGGCGAGCGCGCCCAGGACCCAGGCCATCTGGCCGCGCAGGATCGAGCGCGGCTTCACCCGGCGATCCGGTAGCCGACGCCGCGCACGTTGCGGATCAGGTCGTGCCCGAGCTTGCGCCGCAGGTGGTGCAGGTGGACCTCGATCGCGTTGCTCGCCACCTCATCGTTCCACGAGTAGACCGCAGCCTCGAGCCGCTCGCGCGACAGCAGCGCGCCCGGGCGGCGCAGCAGCGCCTCGAGGATCGCGAACTCGATGGCGGTGAGCCGCAGCTCGCGGCCGTCGACCGTCGCCACGCGCCGGGCGAGGTCGACGCACAGCGGCCCGACCTCCACCCGGTGGCTCGCCGCCTGCGCGTGGCGGCGCAGCAAGGCGCGCAGCCGGGCGACGAGTTCGCCCAGGTCGAAAGGCTTGAGCAGGTAGTCGTCGGCGCCGGCGTCGAGGCCTGCGATCCGGTCCGGCACCGCGTCGCGGGCGGTGACGATCAGCACCGGCACCGTGTCGGCGCGCGCACGCAGATGCTGCAGCAGGCTCAGCCCGTCGAGCCGCGGCAGGCCGAGGTCGAGCACGATCGCGTCGTAGTCGAGGCTGCTGGCCGCAGCCTGACCGCTGCGCCCGTCGGCGACCCAGTCGACCGCGAAGCCGGCCTGCTCGAGGCCGCTGCGCACGGCGCGCCCGATCATCGGATCGTCCTCGACAAGCAAGATGCGCATCGCTTGCGGTCGCGGCTAGGTTCCTTGCTTCGCAGTCGCCCACGTCAGCCGGCCTCTCGATCAGCCGACCGCTGTGATGCTAAGGCCTGCCAATCGAGCTGACCTTAAGCTCGAATTAAGCCGGCCTGTCGGACACTGCGCGGTCCCCGTACCGACGAGGCCCTGAAGGATCCGCCGAGACCCGATGTCCGAACTCCGCATCGTCGCGCCGGCCGTCGGCGCGCGGCATCCGGCCGAGCACAGGCTGGCCGCGACGAGTACGGCGAAG
>CAZKCJ010000062.1:6679-11591 GCA_964550885.1 uncultured Rubrivivax sp.
CATCCGGCCGACCGTCACTTCGCCCTTCCTGCGCTCGTCGCCGGCTTCACGCTGCTGCGGCTGGTGCTCGCCGCGGCCGTGCCGCTGCTGCCGCAGGAGGCGTACTACTGGACCTGGAGCCGGCACCTGAACTGGTCGTACTTCGACCATCCGCCGCTGGCGGCATACGGCATCGCGCTGACCACTGCGCTGCTCGGCAATACCGTGTTCGGCATCAAGTGCGCGGCGGTGCTGTGGTCGCTCGGCTGGAATCTGCTGTGGGCGCGCCTAGTGCTCGATCTGTACGGCGACCGCCGCATCGCGTTCTGGTCGCTGCTGGCGCTGAACCTGACGATCGTCTACCAGCTGTTCGGCATCGGGCCGACGCCCGACGGGCCACTGCTCTTCGGCTGGGTCGGCACGGTATGGGCGGTGTGGCGCGCGTGCGCGCGCGACGACGGCCGCTGGTGGCTCGCTGCCGGCGGCTTCGCCGGGCTGGCGATCCTCGGCAAGTACGCGGCGGTGCTGCTGCTGCCGGTGATCGCCGGCTTCCTGGTTTTGTCGCCGGCCCATCGCCACTGGCTGCGCCGGCCGCAGCCGTACCTGGCGCTGCTGATCGCGGCGCTGCTGTTCACGCCGGTGATCGGGTGGAACGCGCAGCACGATTGGGTGTCGTTCAGCTTCCAGGGCAGCCGGCGCGTCGGGCAGATGAGCCGCTTCAAGCCGCACGACCTCGCGGCGCTCGCCGGCACCCAGCTGTTGCTGGTCACGCCGTACCTGTTCGTGGTCGCGCTCGCCGCCTTCGGGCGCGGGCTGCGCGATGTCGTCGCGCTTCGCGCGGACGACCGCACGCGGCTGCTGTGGCTCAGCGGTGCGGTGCCGCTGGTCGTGTTCACCGCAGTCAGCTTGCGCTCGCCGGTGCGCGCCCACTGGCTCGGCCCGGCCTGGTGGTCGTTGGTCGTGCTGGCGGTGGCGTCGATCCTGGCGCGCGGCCAGCTGCGCGCGCTGCGCCTGGGGCTCGCGAGCTCGGGCGCGCTGCTCGCGGCGCTGCTCGGGTTGTCGCTGGTGCCGGACCTGCCGATCGCCGGCAACCTGAACAGCTGGAGCGGCTGGCGCGAAGCCGCGGCCGAAGTCGCGAACATCGAGCACGAGCGGCAGGCGCTCGGCGAGCGCACCTTCGTGTTCTCGCCGAACTACAAGATCAGCTCGCTGCTGCGCTTCTATCTGCCCGGCCAGCCGCGCACCTACGCGCAGGACATCTACGGTGCCCCGGCGCTGCAGTACGACTACTTCCCGCCCGGCGCCGACCTGAAGGGCGCGACCGGCATCCTGGTGAGCTCCGACCAAGACCAGGGCCGCGTCAATCTGCAGCAGCTCGCGCCGTACTGCGCATCGATCGAACCGGCCGACACGATCGAGACCCGTGCCTTCGGCCGGACCACCCGCCGCGTCGAACTCTGGCTGTGCCGCGGCTACCGCGGCCGGCCGCAGCGGCGCGAGGCGCATGCGCCGGACTGACCCGCGCCCCAGCCTGCGCTTCCTGCGCTAGCCGCAAATGCCGCAGTTGTCGATCGTGGTGCCGACCTTCGACGAGATCGGCAACGTCGCCGAACTGCGCGACCGGCTGGACGCTGCGCTCGCCGGCATCGACTGGGAGCTGATCTTCGTCGACGACGACTCGCCCGACGGCACCGCCGACCGGCTGGTGCAGATGGCGCGCGACGACCGCCGCGTGCACTGCTTGCTGCGCATCGGCCGCCGCGGGCTGGCCTCGGCGTGCATCGAGGGGATGCTCGCGGCGTCGGCGCCTTGCATCGCGGTGATCGACGCCGACCTGCAGCACGACGAGACGAAGCTGCCGCGCATGCTCGAACTGCTGCACGATCCGCAGGTCGACATCGTCGTCGGCAGCCGCTACGCTGCAAGCGGCAGCGTCGACGGCTGGGATGCGTCGCGCGCGCGGTTGAGCCGGATCGCGACGCGGCTCGCCCACCGCGTGCTGAAGGCCGACGTGCAAGACCCGATGAGCGGCTTCTTCATGGTCAAGCGCGAGGTCCTGCTGCGCTGCATCCGCGCCGGCGTCTCGGGCGTGGGCTTCAAGATCCTGCTCGACCTGTTCGCCGCGGCCCCGGAGCCGCTGCGCTATCGCGAGGTGCCATACACCTTCCGCAGCCGGCGCTCGGGGCAGAGCAAGCTCGACACCAACGCCGCGTGGGAGTTCTTCGTGATGCTGCTCGACCGCATGCTCGGCCGGGTGGTGCCGATCCGCTTCATCGCCTTCTCGCTCGTCGGCGCGCTCGGGCTGGGCGTGCACCTGCTCGTGCTGAGCCTGCTGTTCGAGGGTTTCAGCGAACGCTTCGTTGCGGCGCAGGCCGCGGCAACGCTGGTCGCGATGACCTTCAACTTCGCGCTCAACAACCTGCTGACCTACCGCGACATGCGGCTGCGCGGCCTCGGCCTGCTGCGCGGCTGGGTCAGTTTCGTGCTGGTGTGCAGCGTCGGCGCGCTGGCCAACGTGGGCGTCGCCGAGTACCTGTACGAGAAGCACACCTTCTGGGTGACCTCGGCGATCGCCGGCGTACTCGTCGGGGCGGTTTGGAACTACGCGGTGACCGCGGTCTACACCTGGCGCCAGCCGCGGCCGGCGTGAACCGGCGGCCGATCGGCGCGACCAGGCACGAATCGCGCGAGGCGGCGTATGAAGGTGAGCGGCGCAGAAGCAGGTACCCGGATGAACGCCAGCGAGCCAACACCCGCCGCCGAACCGGCGCTGGCCAAGGTGCCCGAGGTCACGCTCGGGTTCTGGATCATCAAGATCGCGGCAACGACGCTGGGCGAGACCAGCGGCGACGCCGTCTCCATGTCGCTGAACCTCGGCTATCTGGACGCCACGGCGGTCTTTGCCGTGATCTTCCTCGCCTGCGTGAGCGCGCAGATCAAGGCCAGGCGCTTGCGGCCGTTCCTGTACTGGGCGACGATCATCGCGACGACCACGGTCGGCACCACCCTGGCCGATTTCGCCGACCGATCGCTGGGCATCGGCTATCCCGGCGGCTCGACCCTGCTGCTGGCCTTGCTGCTGGGTTCGCTGCTCGTCTGGCATCGAACGCTGGGCTCGGTCTCGATCAGCACGGTCGATTCGCCTCGGGCGGAGGCCTTCTACTGGTTGACGATCATGTTCTCGCAGACCCTGGGCACGGCGCTTGGCGACTGGACGGCCGACTCGACCGGCCTGGGCTACATCGGCGCGGCGCTGGTGTTCGCGGGGCTGCTGGCCTTGGTGGCTTGCGCCTACTTCTGGACGGACCTGCCGCGCACCGGCTTGTTCTGGACCGCGTTCATCCTGACCCGGCCGCTGGGCGCCACCGTCGGCGACGTCCTGGACAAGCCGCTGAACGACGGCGGCTTGGCCCTGAGCCGCTTCAGTGCGTCGGCTGCGCTGCTCGCATTCATCGTCGCCTGCATCCTGCTGCTCGATTAGCGCCCGGCTCGGGCCGTGCATTGAGCGCGAAGGCGCGCGGCGACCTGCGGCCGATGGCGGGGCGCACGACAGCCACGGCGATCACGGGCTCTGCGGCATCGGGCCGGCGGTCACGATCGCTCGCGCAGAGCCGCAGCGGCGTTGCAGCGGGCACGGCCGCCGTCGCTGAACCGACCGCCGCCCATGCGACGCGGCATTTGGCACACTGCAGGCATGAACCCGCGCCTGCTGCTGCTGACCCTGTGCCAGGGCCTGTTCCTGACCAACAACGTGGTGTTCATCGCGATCAACGGGCTGGTCGGGCTGCAGCTCGCACCGAGCGCGTGGCTGGCGACGCTGCCGCTGACCGCCTACGTCGCCGGCGGCGCGCTGAGCGCACCGCTGGTCGCGCGCCACCAGCGCCGCTTCGGGCGCAAGCGCTGCTTCCAGTTCGGGCTGCTGACCGCGATCGCGACCACGCTGCTGTGCGCGCTGGCCGCGTGGCAGCGCAGCTTCGCGCTGCTGCTGCTGGCCACCGTGCTGGCCGGCTACTACCAGGCCAACGCAGCGCTGTACCGCTTCGCCGCGGCCGAGCTGGTGCGCCCCGAAGCGCGCGAAAAGGCGATCTCGTGGGTGCTGGCCGGCGGCATCCTCGGCGGCGTGTTCGGCCCGAACCTGGCGTCGGCCACGCGCAGCGCGCTGCCGCAGGCCTTCGTCGGCTCGTACCTGGCGCTGGTGGTGGTGGCGCTGGTGGCGCTCGCGCTGATCAGCCTGATCCGCTTCCCGCCGCTGCCGGCGGCCGCGCCCGGCGCGCCGGCCGGGCGGCCGCTGCGCGCGATCGCGCGCCAGCCGGTGTTCATCGTCGCGGTCGCCGCGGCGGCGCTGGGCTACGGCGTGATGAACCTGCTGATGGCGGCCACGCCGATCGCGATGGCGCAGTGCTCGCACCCGTTCAGCGCGACTGCGCTGGTGCTCGAGTGGCACGTGCTGGGCATGTACGTGCCCAGCTTCTTCACCGGCAACCTGATCCGCCGCTTCGACGCGCTGCCGATCATGAGCGTGGGGCTCGCGCTGAACCTCGCCTGCGTGGCGATCGCGCTGTCGGGCGTGGACCTGATGCACTTCACCGCCGCGCTGCTGCTGCTCGGCGTCGGCTGGAACTTCCTGTACATCGGCGGCAGCACACTGCTCGGTCAGGCGCACCGGCCCGAGGAGCGCACCACCGCGCAGGGCGCGATGGACACCTGCGTGTACGCGACGATGACGATCACCTCGTTCAGCTCGGGCGCGCTGGTCACCACCGGCGGCTGGCAGTCGATGAACCTGGGCACGCTGGTGCCGCTCGCGCTGCTCGGCGTCGCGCTCGCGTGGCTCGCGCGCCGGCCGCGCGGTGGTGCGCGCAGCGAAGGCGCGGGCGCCGGCTGACGCGCGGCGCCGCCGCGGCGCGCGGGTCGCCGGCAGGGCTACGCGTCG
>CAZKCJ010000063.1:0-719 GCA_964550885.1 uncultured Rubrivivax sp.
GCCTCGGCGCTGTCGACCACCTTGCGCACCGCGAAGCGGTAGCTGCCGACGTCGCTGCGGTAGTAGCGGGCCTCGAGCAGCAGCGTGTAGCTGCCCGACTGGGTCAGCGTGAGCAGCTGGTCGGAGCCGGGTGAGTTGAAGTCCGCCGCGCCGAAGACGGTCGCGCCGAAGGGGTCGAGCAGCCGCCAGCGCGCGTCGCTGCCGCTGCGCTGCAGGATGTCGAAGTACAGCTTGTCGCCGGCGGCGGCAGTGAAGCGGTAGGCGTCGGTCTCGTTGGCCGGATCGAAGCTGCCGGCGACCTCGTCGCCGAGCGCGAACGCGGTCGCCGCAGCCAGGTCGAGCAGCCTGAAGCGGTAGGCGCCGGCGATCGCGCCGGCCGCGCGCACCTCCAGCTCGTAGCGGCCCGGCTGCAGCTCGATGATGCTGCTGCCGTCGGCCGAGTCGCTGTCGCGGAACGGCCGGTCGGCGACCAGCGCGCGGCCGGCGGCGTCGAACAGCCCCCAGCGCAGCCAGTAGCTGTCGCCACCGTTGACGTTCACCGTCAGCGTGTCGAACGCGACCCGCTTGGTCTCGGTCAGCGTGAAGGTCCAGCGGTCGCGCTCGCTCGCCGAGCCGAGCGTGGTGGCGATCGTCTCGCCCAGATTCAGCGTCGGCAGCGCCGCGACCGTGCCCGGCAGGACTTCGATCTGCAGGTGGTCGATGTCGTTGTGCGCGCGCCA
>CAZKCJ010000063.1:729-3842 GCA_964550885.1 uncultured Rubrivivax sp.
CGCGCGCCAGCCGCCGTTGCGCGCGCCGAACGCCGCCCGGCCGGCGTAGGGCAGCATGCCGGCGACGAAGTAGTCCTGCACCACCGCGACTTCGCTGCCGCCGGCCGGCGTCAGGTACACCGACACGTTGCTGCCGCCGGTGGCGGCCTGCAGTTGCACGCGCACGTGGTGGAAGCGGCCGTCGTCGAGCCGGAAGCCGGCGATCAGCGGCGTCAGGTTGACTTCGGTCAGCTTCGCGCCGTCGAAGTGCAGCGACACGTGGTTGTCGCTGACTTCGCCGTTGTTGGTCGGGTCGAAGCCGACGCCGAAGCTGCGCGCGAGGTTGGGCTCCTCGCCGAAGGACGGCGGCACGCCGCTCGTGCCGTAGGCCAGCGGATTCAGCCAGGCGAAGCCGATGCCGTCGCCCTGGTTGCTGATCTTCGTGATCCGCAGGTCGAACTCGACCGTCGCCTGCTGCGGCACCACTGCGGGCGCGACCGCCGCAAAGCCGACGCTGTTGGTGCCGGTGACCTCGCCCGGCAGCAGCCGCAGGAACGGCGCAGCCGGATCGGGCGAGACCGCGCTGCTGTGGCGCAGCACCTCGTACGGCACCAGCTGCTTGGATCCGCCGGGCGGCGTCCACGCGAAGGACATGCCGGCGCCACCCGTGTTCTCGAACATCGTCAGCACCAGGTCGTGCTCGCCGGCGGCCAGCGTGACCGTGCCCGAACGCTCGCCCATGCCGTGGATGCCGTCGTAGTCGACGATCAGGCCGCCGTCGATCACCAGCCGGCTGCCGTCGTCGCTGCTCAGGTGGAAGCGGTAGTCGCCGGCCTGGCTGATCAGGATCTTGCCGGTCCAGCGCACTGCGAAGCGGTCGTCCAGATCAGGGTAGCCGGCGAAGCCGTCGTTGGTGTTCGGCACCGAGATCGCCAGGTCGGCGCGGGTGTAGGTGGGCGTGAGCGCCGCGAAGTCGATCTGGTCGAGGCTGGTGACGTCCACATCCTGCGGCAGGATGAAGTACTCGCCGAGCAGGCCGCTGTCCGGCTGCACGACCAGCGGCGGCGCGCTGCTGCCGTCGGCCGCGGCGTAGGGCAGGCCGCCGCCGCCGAAGCTCTGCTCGGCGCGGTAGGCACCGGTGCCCGGGTCGGGGGCGACGCTGAAGCTCTGCGCGGTGCTCGCCAGCCGGAACGCGTAGTCGACCGTCGCGCCTTCGCTGACCCGCCCTTCGACCAGCAGCAGGTAGCGGCCGTCGAGCGGCAGCGTGATCGCGCGGCTGGCGGTCGCCTCCGGGCCGAAGACGACCGCGCCATCGGGCGCGATCAGCCGCCAGTGCGGCGAGTTGCGGCTCTCGCTGAGCAGCGTCAGCTGCAGCCGATCGAGTGCAGTGCCGTCGAACGCGTAGACCTGGGTCTGGTTGCCCGGGTCGAGCGTGGCCGTGACTTCGCCGCCGAGCGCGATCGTCGTCGCCTGCGCCGGCGCGTCGAGGTCGATCAGCCGCCAGCCATAGGCACCGGTGGCGTCGCTGTCGGGGTCGACGTGCAGCGTGTAGTCGCCGGCGGCCAGCTGCAGCACCGGGTTCGCGCCGTAGTCGGCCGAGTCGCTGGCGCTGAAGCTGCGGCCGGCGACGACGCTGCCGCGCGGCCCGGCGAGCGACCACTTGAACGCCCCGCTGTTCAGCAGCGAGTCGAACAGCAGCCGCGCCGGCGCGGCGAGCGTGAAGGTGTAGGCGTCACGGTCGCCGGCCGCGTCGATCGTGGCGCTGACCACGCTGCCGACGGTGTAGGCGGTGCTGCTGGTCGTCACCGGCCGCACGTCCAGGCCGTAGTAGCTCGCGCCGGCGGCATCGCGTCGGCCCTCGACCAGCAGCGTGTAGCGCCCGGCCAGCGCCAGCGTGCGCAGCTGGATGTTGTCGCTCGGCAGGTACTCGGGGCCCCAGACAGCGCGCCCGTACGGGTCCAGCAGCCGCCACAACGGATAGCCGCCGCTGCTGCCGGTCACGTCGAAGTAGAAGTCCTGGCCCGGCGCAGCGACGTCGAAGCTGTAGGCCGCGGTCGCGACGCCCAGCGGCAGCACGCCGTTGACCGGAGTGCCCGGCACGATCGGCTGCGCCTGCGCGAGGTCCAGCAGCCGGAACGCGAAGGCGCCGGTGTAGTCGGCGCTGCCGCCGACGCTGAGCGTGTAGTCGCCCGGCGCCAGCTCGAACACTGCCAGCCCGTTCTGCGAGTCGCTCTGGTCGAAGCGGCGGTCGCCGCTGATCAGGCCGTTCGGCCCGGCCAGGCTCCACAGCAGGCCCGAGCTGTTGGTCAGCGAGTCGAAGACGAGCCGCTTGGCCTCGGTCAGCGTGAAGCTGTGGGCAACGCGCTGGCCGACGTGGTCGATCGTGCCGCGCACGATCGCTGCCACCAGGTCGTCGCGGCTCGCGTCGCGGCCGTTGCCGGTGGCGTCGGCCAGCGCCGCGCCGCTGGCCTCGTCGGCGCGGTAGTAGACGAGCAGGCCTGCCTCGTTGCCGGCCAGCGCGGCGTCCTTGGCCGCGGCGATGTCGTCGGTGCTGCGCGCGATCGACCAGATGCGCAACTCGTCGAGCGCGCCGCGCAGGTTCGCGTAGCTGTTGTCGCCCTCGACGTTGGCGCCGATCACCAGCGGCCCCGGCGCGTCGGCGTTGTCCTGGTCGCGCACGCTGCCGCTGCGCTGCTCGACGCCGTCGACCAGGATCCGCAGCGTAGTGTTCGCGCGGTCAATCACCACCGCGAGGTGGTGCCACTCGCCCGCCGGGATCAGGCCGGCGTCGGTCTGGATCGCCTGCTGGCCGCTGGCGTCGCGCACGCCGAACCAGACGCTGCCGTTGCTCTGCAGCCAGACCGAGTACGCGCGCTGATTGGCGTCGGGCGGGTTGCCCTTGTACAGCAGCGGCGTCCAGGTGTTGGTGTAGGCGTCGACCTTGACCCAGGCCTCGAGCGTGAAGCTGCGCTTGAAGTCCAGCGCCGGCTCGTCGGCCAGCGCGATCTGCTGCATGCCGTTGAACGCCACCGCACCGCCGACCGGGCCGGCCACGCGCGGCGCGTCGGTGCCGCTGGCCTGGCCGAGCGTGATCGCGACGGTCTTGTCCTGCACCCGCTGCACGCGCAGGCTGT
>CAZKCJ010000063.1:3852-10490 GCA_964550885.1 uncultured Rubrivivax sp.
TGCCGCTGCCCGCGTCGCGCCGGCCCTCGACCAGCAGCGTGTAGCGCCCGGTCAGCGGCAGCGTGCGAAGCCCGACGTCGTCGTTCGGCAGATAGCTCGGGCCCCAGACCGTGCGTCCCGAAGGGTCGAGCAGCCGCCAGTACGGATAGCCGCCCGAACTGCCGAGCACGTCGAAGTACAGACGCTCGCCGGCGGCGCCGTCGAAGCTGTAGAAGCGGGTCGCGTTCGCCGGCTGCAGCGTGCCGCTGAGCTCGCTGTCCAGCACCAGCGGCTCGGGCGCGCCCAGATCCAGCAGCCTGAAGCCGTAGGCGCCGGTGGCGTCGCCCTGGCCGTCGATCACCAGCGTGTAATCGCCTGCGACCAGGTCGAAGATCGAGCTGCCGTCGGCCGAGTCGCTGCGCTGCAGGCTGCGGTCGGACACCACGGTGCCGCGCGGCCCGGTCAGCGTCCACAGCAGCCGGTTGTTGTCGGTCAGCGAGTCGAAGTACAGCCGCTTCGCGTCGGCCAGCGTGAAGTGGTAGCGGTCCTTTTGGCCAAAGGTGATCTCGCCAGCGACCACCGCCGGCACGCCCTGCCAGACGTGGGCAATCTGCGCGTCGTTGCCGCGGCCGGTGGCGTCGGCAGCGACCGCACCGCTGGTCTCGTCGGCCTTCAGGTAGACGACGAGCCCCGCTTCGTTGCCGGCCAGCGGTGCGTCGCGGTGCGCGGCAGTGGCGATCTCGCTGGCATCCAGCGCGCGGTTCCACAGCCTGAAGTCGTCGATCGCGCCGACCAGCGGCGAGTACCCGGCCACGGCGCCGAGCTTCAGCGGGTTCGTCGTCGCGAAGCCGGCGCTGCCCGCGCGCAGCGCGCCGCTCGCCGCCTCGACCCCGTTCAGGTAGATTCTCTGGACGTTGTTCGTGCGGTCGATCACCGCCGCGACGTGGTACCACAGCCCCGGCGTGATCGAGCCGTTGGCCGTGTTGATGGTCTCGTTGTAGCCGTTGCCGCTGGACAGGTGCAGGTTGCCGGCGCTGTTCAGCCACAGGCTGTAGCTGCGCTGGTTGCCGTTGTTGTCGGTGCCCTTGTGGACGATCGGCTGCCAGGTCGTGTAGAGCGAGTCGGCCTTCAGCCACAGCTCGAAGCTGACGTCGCCGGTCTGCGCGGTGTCCGCGCTGTCGGCGACGGTCACATTGGTGAGCGTGTTCAGCCGCAGCGCGTTGCCGAGCCTGCCGGCCGTGAACGCGCGGTCGAGGCCGTAGCTGCTGCCGAGCTCGATGTCGGCGACGTCGTCGCTGATCTCGAGCAGCGTGAAGCTGTAGTCGACCGGCCCGGTGTTCTGCGGCGTCCAGATCCGGCCTTCGACGATCAGCGTGTAGCGGCCGTCGCGCGGCAGCGTGAACAGATCGATGTCGTTCAGGCTGTTCGGTCCGATCAGCTGGCGGCCGAACTCGTCGAACAGCCGCCACGTGTACCAGTCGGCGCCGCCGCCGCTGAGCCGCTGGCGGTCGACGTAGTACAGCTTGTCGGCGCGGCCGTCGAAGCGGTAGACGTCGGTCTCGTTGACCGGGTCGAGCCGGCCCTCGACCACGTCGTTGACCGCGATCGGCGTCGCGCCCGCCAGGTCGAGCAGCCGGAACGAATAGGCGCCGGTCTGGTCGCCGACCGGGTCCAGCGTCAGCGTGTAGTCGCCGGCGATCAGGCTCAGCAGCGGGCTCGTGCTGCCCAGCTCGTGCGACTCGGATGCGTACAGCTGCCGGCCGTCGACCTCGACGCCGCGCGGGCCGCGCAGCGTCCAGCGGATGTCGGGCGTGTTGTTGGTCGGCGCCAGCGCGTCGAACAGCAGCTGGCGCGGCTCGGTCAGGTTGAAGCTGTAGGACGCGCGCTGGCCCGGTACGTCGATGCTGCCGCTGGTGGTGGCGCCGACGGTCAGCGTCGCGTCGATGTCCGGGCTGTTCAGCAGCGCGAACTGGTAGTCGAAGCGGGCGACCGAGTTCGCGACGGTCCAGGTGCGCCCCTCGATCAGCAGCGTGTAGCTGCCGTCGACCGCCGGCACCAGCCCTTCGAAGTCGTTGTTGACGTGGAAGCTGCGCGGCGCGACCACCTGCCGGCCGAACGGGTCGAGCAGCCGCCAGCTCACCCAGTTGCTGTAGTTCGGGCTGAAGCTGCGCACGTCGAAGTACAGCCGCTGCCCAGCGGTAGCTTCGAAGCGGTACGCCTGGGTCGAGTTCGACGGATCGAGCGCGCCGCTGATCGCGGCGTCGAGCGCGATCGGCGCGGCGTCGGCCAGGTCGAGCAGCCGCAGCGCGTAGGCACCGGTCTGGTCGCCGATTGCGTCAAGCCGCAGCGTGTAGTCGCCGGCGCCGAGCTCGAGCACCGGGTTCGCGCCGTAGTCGGACGCGTCGGAGTAGTAGAACTGCCGGCCGCTGACCAGCGCGCCCGCCGGGCCGATCAGGCTCCAGCGCAGGTCGGGGTTGTTGTTGCTCGGCAGCAGCGCGTCGAACACCACCCGCCGGGTCTGCCCGGCGTCGACCGAGAACGCGTAGTCGATCCGCTGGCCGGCGTGCTCGACGCTGCCGCTGGCCAGCTCGCCGATGGTCAGCGCGAGCGCCTGGTCGACCACCGGCTGCACGTTGAAGCTGTAGTCGAAGCTGCCGACCCCGCTGCTCGGCGCCCAGATGCGGCCTTCGACCAGCAGCGTGTAGCGGCCGCTGCGCGCGAGCGTGGTGACGTCGACGTCGTTGTTGACGTACAGCCCGCTCGGGCCGAACACCGTTTGGCCGACCGGGTCGTACAGCCGCCAGCTGACCCAGTCGCCGTGGTTCGGCGTGAGCGCGATCGCGTCGACGAAGAAGCGGTCGCCGGCGTTCGCGTCGAAGCGGTAGACGTGGCTCTGGTTCGACGGGTTCAGCGTCGCGCTGACCGGCGTGCCCGGGCTGATCGCGGTCGCCGACGCGTCCAGGTCGAGCACGCGGAACGCGTAGGCGCCGGTGCGGTTGCCGTCGGCGCTGATGCGCACGCGGTAGGTGCCGGGCAGCAGCAGCGCGATCGCCGGGTCGCCGCCGAGCTCGAAGGACTCGCTGTAGTAGATCGAGCGCCGGTCGATTTCCGTGCCGCGCGGGCCGTCGATCGAGAAGCGCCAGCTGCCGTCGTTGGTCGGTGCGAAGGCGTCGAACACGATCCGCATCGGCGCAGCCATGGTGAAGACGTAGTCGTCGAGCTCGCCGGCGGCGGCCAGCGTGCCGTCGACCCGGGTGCCGATGTCGATCGCGGTGCCGGTGAGCGCGGGCACGCCGTCGTTGCCCTGCCGGACCACCTGGAAGCCGGCCTCGACCGTGCTGCCCGCCTCCCAGATCCGGCCCTCGACCAGCAGCGCGTAGCTGCCGCTGAGCAGCAGCGTCAGCGGCCCCTGGTTGGCGTTCATCCCGGTCGGGCCGAAGACCTGCCGGCCGGTCGGGTCGATCAGCCGCCAGGTCGGGTTGCCGCCGCTGACCGATTGCGCTTCGAACAGCACCTGGTCGCCGGCGGCGGCGTCGAAGCGATAGGCCGCGGTGGCCGAGCCCGGGCTGAGGCTGGCCGCGGCCGCGGCACCGTAGCTCAGCGCGGTGGCCGCGCCCAGGTCGAGCAGCCGGAACGCGAAGTCGCCGACGGCTGCACCGTCGCCGTCGACCACCAGCGTGTAGGCGCCGGCAGCCAGCCACCAGGCGACCGCGCCGCCCGCCTCGGCCGAATCGGCGTTGCTAAATGCGCGCGCGGCGATCTCGCCGTCGGGCCCGCGCAGGCTCCAGCGGATGTCGCCGCGGTTGGCGAGCGAGTCGATCGCGACCGTAGTCGGTGCCGCCAGCGTGAAGCCGTAGCTGCGCTGCTGCCCGGGCATCTGCAGCGCCGCGCTGACGGTGGCGCCCAGCACCAGTGCCTCGCTGGTGTCGGCAACCGGGTGCAGCGTGAAGCGCCAGTTCGACTGCTGTTCGTTGTGGATCCGGCCCTCGACCGCGAGCGTGTAGCTGCCGCTGGCCGCAGCCTCGAACACGTCCACGTCCTGGCTGATCCACGTGGGCCCCCAGACCAGCTCGCCGTTCGGCCCCCACAGCCGCACTGACGCGTTGTCGCCGCCGAGAAGCTCGCCGTCGAAGAAGAAGCGCTGCCCGGCGCCGGCGTCGAAGCGGTACAGCCGGGTGTCGGTTCCGGGCGCGCCGACCAGGCTGCCGCCGTCGTCGCCACCGGCGGCGTCGGCAAAGGTGGTGCCGTCCGCTTCGTCGAGCCGCCAGTAGCCGGCCAGCCCATCCTCGGTGCCGGCGAGCGGGCGGTCGTGGTTCGCGAGCAGCTCCGCCGCGCCGCGCGCGACGCGCCACAACCGCACCTCGTCGATCAGGCCGACGAACTGCTGGCCGCCGGACTCACGGCTGCCGATCTGCAGCGCGTTGTAGTAGCCGTCGATATCGCCGATCGCGCCGCTGGCCGCCGCCTCGTGCACCAGCTGGCCGTTGGCGTAGGTGCGCGCGTTGCTGCCGTCGTAGCTGAACGCGAGGTGGGTCCACTGGTTCAGCGGCGCGACGTAGCCGGTGTTCACCCAGGTCCAGCCGGGGTCGTCGTTGGCGATCGCCCACTGGATCGTGCCGTCGGCGAAGCGCGCGAGCTCGTACTCGCCGTCCTTGTTGACGATGATGCCGCCGTAGCTGGCGTCGGTGCCCGCGCCGGTCGGGCGGATCCAGGCTTCGATCGTCAGCGCGTCGCTGACCCGCAGGCGCTCGCTGTCGGGCACCTGCAGCCAGGGCCGGCCGCCTTCGTGCCGGCTCGCGCGGTCGGCCGGCGCGCCTGTGAGCGGCGCGCCGCCCACGACCCACGGCTGCGGCGCCGTGGTGCCGATCGCGCCGAGCGTGCCGTCGACCGCGTCGCCCGGCGTGAACGCGCTCGCCGCAGCCAGGTCGAGCAGCCGGAAGCGGAACGGCCCGGTGGCATCGCCCTCGCCGTCGATCGTCAGCCGGTAGTCGCCCGCCGCCAGCGCGAGCAGCGGGTTGCCGCTGACTTCCCAGGAGTCGGACGCATTGAAGCTGCGGCTCGCCAGCACCGAGCCGTCGGCCCGCGCCAGGCTCCAGCTGAGGCGGCCGTCGTTGGTCAGCGAGTCGAACAGCAGCCGCCGCGCCGAGTCCAGGCTGAAGCTGTAGATCGCGCGCTCGCCGGCGGTGCCGAGGCGGCCGCTGACCACCTCGGCGATCGCCATCGCCGCCGGCACCGGGTCCTGCAGCGCGGTGACGCTGAAGCGGTAGCTGGCCACGCCCTCGGTGTAGCTGCGGCCCTCGAGCAGCAGCGTGTAGCTGCCGTCGAGCGCGAGCGTCAGCTCGCCGATGTCGTTGCCCAGCGAGACCGGGTCGTTGACCGCGCGGCCGTAAGGGTCCAGCAGCCGCCAGTAGACGTCGTTGGTGTGGGCGAGCCGGTCGATGTAGAAGCGCTGGCCGGCCAGTGCGCTGAAGCGGTAGGCGTCGGTCTCGTTGGCCGGCGACAGCTCGCCCGACACCACCTCGCCGAGCGTGAATTCCGGCGCGCGGCTGATGTCGATCAGCCGGAAGCCGTAGGCGCCGGTGGTGTCGCCGACGCCGTCGATCGACAGCATGTACTCGCCAGCGGCGAGGTCGGTGGCAGCGCGCGTGGCCTGCCCCGACCAGTAGCCGTCGTAGGAGTCGCTCTGATCCAGCGGCCGGTCGGTGACGACGTTGCCGCGCGGTCCGTCCAGCGTCCAGCGGATGTTGCGGCTGTTGGTCAGCGAGTCGAACACGACCCGCACGTCGTCGGTCAGCGTGAACGCGTAGCGGTCGGTCTCGCCGGGGGTGTCCAGGCTGCCGGCGATCGACACCGGATCGCCCGACAGCAGCAGCCGCGGCTCGAACGCGTCCAGCACCAGCTTCTCGGCCGGCGCGGCGCTGCCCTTCAGACCGCGCAGCGCGCGCCGCAGCAGCCGGCGCAGCAGGCCGGACGCGGCCGAAACGCCGCCGCCGTGCCGTGGCCTGGCGGTCGCTGACCTTGCCTTCCTGCCCCGCATGCTGTTCTGCGCGTTGGGTCCAGCCGTGATGCGCGCCGGGCCGCGCTGTGCGCGGCCCGGCTCCATGACGCGAATATCGCACGGCGCGACCACCGCGCCCAGCCCGGGCAGACCCCCGATTCAGGGGGGTTGCGCGGCTACGGCCGGGCGCCGCGTGACCTGCGTCAGGGTCTGCACGCGCGCGCTGCGGCGCCACGCGCTGGCAACCCCTGTCGCCAGCCTTGCCGGCCCCGGCTGGCCTGGGTTGACGGCCAGCCCGGCCGCTAGGGCCGATGCCGCCGCCCGATGCGGCGGCGCACCCTGCGCGCTCGAGGGGGCGCCGCGGCGGCCGCCGCGCCCGCCCGCCGCGGCGCTCAGCCGCCCTTGACCTTCAGCCGCGCCGCGTGCAGCAGCGGCTCGGTGTAGCCGCTGGGCTGTACCAGCCCCTTGAAGATCAGGTCGCTGGCCGCCTGGAACGCAAGCGACTCGGCGAAGCGCCCGGCCATGTTGCGGTAGGCCGGGTCGCCGGCGTTCTGGTGGTCGACCACCTTGGCCATGCGCTCGAGCGTGCGGCGCACCTGCGCCTTGGTGACCACGCCGTGCAGCAGCCAGTTGGCGATGTGCGGGCTGCTGATGCGCAGCG
>CAZKCJ010000063.1:10500-11503 GCA_964550885.1 uncultured Rubrivivax sp.
CAGCGCACCACGTAGCCGAGGATGCCCTGGCAGTTGTTGTCCAGCTCCTGCTGGCGCTCGGCGTCGCTCCACTTCGCCGCCTTGACCACCGGGATCGTCAGCAGCTGCTCGAGCAGCGCGTCGCGCCCGGCGTCGAAGTCCTCCCGCTCCAGCTCGCGCTGCAGCTTGAACACGTCGACCTGGTGGTAGTGCAGCGCGTGCAGCGTCGCCGCGGTCGGGCTCGGCACCCACGCGGTGTTGGCGCCGGCGCGCGGGTGGCCGATCTTCTGCTGCAGCATCGCGCCCATCAGGTCGGGCATCGCCCACATGCCCTTGCCGATCTGCGCGCGGCCGCGCAGCCCGCACTCCAGCCCGACCGCGACGTTGCTGCGCTCGTAGGCCTGGATCCAGGCGCTGGTCTTCATGTCGCCCTTGCGGATCATCGGCCCGGCACGCATCGACGTGTGCATCTCGTCGCCGGTGCGGTCGAGGAAGCCGGTGTTGATGAAGGCCACGCGGCTCGCGGCCGCGGCGATGCAGGCCTTCAGGTTGACCGAGGTGCGCCGCTCCTCGTCCATGATGCCGAGCTTGACCGTGCTGGCGGGCAGGCCCAGCAGCTGCTCGACGCGGCCGAACAGTTCGTTGGCGAAGGCGACCTCGGCCGGGCCGTGCATCTTCGGCTTGACGATGTAGACCGAGCCGTGGCGGCTGTTGCGGATGCCGGGCTGGCCCAGCCCCTTCAGGTCGTGCAGCGCGATCGCGGTGGTGACCACCGCGTCGAGGATGCCCTCGGGGATCTCGCGGCCATCGTCGCCCCACAGGATCGCCGGGTTGGTCATCAGGTGGCCGACGTTGCGCACGAACAGCAGCGAGCGGCCGGGCAGCACCACCTCGCCGCCGCGCGGGCCGGTGTAGACGCGGTCGGCGTTCAGCCCGCGAGTGAAGCTGCGGCCGCCCTTGCTCACCTCCTCGGTCAGCGTGCCGCGCAGGATGCCCAGCCAGTTGCCGTAGGCCTGCACCTTGT
>CAZKCJ010000064.1:0-6700 GCA_964550885.1 uncultured Rubrivivax sp.
ACAACAAGGACAACCAGGAGGACAAGGAGCCGCTGTTCGACACCGTCGACACGCTGCGCGACACGCTGCGGATCCTGGCCGAGATGGTCGGCGGCGAGACCGACGCCGCGACCGGCGCACGCTCGGGAGGCATCATCGTCAAGCCGGAAGCGATGGAGCGCGCGGCGCGCCGCGGCTACGCGACCGCGACCGACCTGGCCGACTACCTGGTTCGGCGCGGCCTGCCCTTTCGCGACGCGCACGAGGTGGTCGCGCACGCGGTGAAGATCGCGCTACAGGAGGGCGTGGATCTGGCCGAGCTGCCGCTGGCGACGCTGCAGCGCCTGCACCCGGCGATCGGCGCCGACGCCGTCGACGCGCTGACCCTCGCCGGCTCGATGAACGCACGCCAGGTCCCCGGCGGCACCGCGCCGGCGCAGGTGCGCGAGCAGATCGAGCGGCACCGCGCGCGGCTCGAGGCGGGCTGAGGCGCGGCGCCACCGATCGCCGCGGCGCGGCGCGGCCGGCCTGCAGAAATGGGGTTGCGGGCTCGGCGTCTGTGCGGTACTGCGGCGCGTCCGAGCGGGTGCTCCAGGCGGCGCCGATCTACGCGCAAAGCGCAGCCGTAGCGCGGGCTACGGCGAGCATTTGCAACGCCGCCAGCGCGTTCGAGGGCGGCTCGATCGGGTGCGCAGCGTGCTCACCCCAAAGGCGACGCTGCTCGGAGGACGGCGCTCGAGGGTTCATGCGGTGTTGCCAGGGGCCACAGGCGATCAACTGGCGGATCTGGGCTCAGTGCGTCGCAGCGAAGCCGCTGGCTGGCGCGAGGCGAGCTCGGCACGGCCCGGGGCGGGCCACGCGCACAGCCTCGACCCGGACTGGCCTAGTGCAGTGTTCCACTCTGTGCAGCACTTAGGAAAACCGATGGATTTGTCGTCCTGGCTAGGCGCAAACCGCAGCGATGCCCAGTGGCATCGCGAGGATTTGCAACGACGCCAGGGCGGCAAAGGCGCGGTTTTATGTGCTGCATAGCGTGGAACACTGCACTAGGGTTCGCGCCCGGCCGCGAGGTCGGCGTCGGCCCTGGGTTCGCGCGCGATCCAGCTGCCGAGCAGCGTGTAGGCCACCGCCAGCACCACCGGGCCGATGAAGATGCCGATCAGGCCGAAGGCCAGCAGGCCGCCGATCACGCCGGCGAAGATCAGCACCAGCGGCAGGTCGGCGCCCTTCTGGATCAGCCACGGGCGCAGCACCCCGTCCATCGACACCGCGACCAGCGTCCACACCAGCAGGAAGGTCGCCCAGCCGTTGTCGCCCTTCCAGTACATCCACGCGACCGCCGGGAACAGCACCAGCCCCGGACCAAGCTGCGCGATGCACAGCAGCAGCATCACCGCGGTCAGCAGCCCGGCGAAGGGCACGCCGGCGATCGCCAGGCCGATGCCGCCGAAGCCGGCCTGCACCACCGCGGTCACGCCCACGCCCAGCGCGACCGCGCGGATCGCCTGCCCGCCCAGGGTCACGGTGGCGTCGCCCTGCGCGCCGCCCAGCCGCACCGCGAAGCGCCGCAGCGCCCGCGCCGCCTGCTCGCCGCCGGCCCACATCAGTGCGCTGATCACCGCGGTCAGCAGGAACTGCACGAACACGAAGCCGACGCCGCCGGCCTGCGCGACGAACCACTTGGCGATGTCGTCGGCGTAGGGCGCAAGGCGCGCGAGCAGGCCGCGCGCGCCCGACTGCACCGCGTCGGTCCACCACTGCGCGAGGCTCGCGCCGATCAGCGGCAGGTCGTCGACCCAGGCCGGCGGCAGCGGCAGCTCGCGGGCCGCGAACGCGCTCGCCTCGCCGACAATCGTGCCGGCGTGCGCGACGATCGTGCCCACCGCCAGCGCCAGCGGCGCGAGCAGCAGCAGCAGCAGCAGCAGCGTCATCACCGCCACCGCGAGGCTGCGGCGCCCCCACAACCGCTGCTCGAACCAGCGCAGCATCGGCCAGGTGGTCACCGCGATCATCGTCGCCCAGATCCCGGCGGCGACGAAGGGCCGCAGCACCCAGAAGGCCGCCAGCAGCAGCCCGCCGATGAACAGCACGCCCAGTGTGATGCGGGTCAGGTCCTGGCGCGGTTCGGGAGTCATCGGCATCGCGGTGGGCGCTGGCGGCGGCGCAGCGGCCGCATTGTGCGCGTGCCGCGGCGGCGCCCTGCACTGCCCGGGCGGAGGCCGCCGGCCCGCGCGGCCCGGCCCGCGCGGCAGCGGCGGCTCGATACACTTGCCGGCCGCGCCCGCGCTGCCTGCCGCGCCCGGCGCGCCCGCCATGACCGCCTCCACGCCCAAGGTCGAGATCACGCGCTGCAGCGACGCGGTGCTGGCGCTGGCCGCGGCGCTGGCCGACTTCGTGACCTGGCAGGGCGACGACCGGCAGCGCTACGCGCGGCTGCGGCCGCAGCTGCGCGCAACCCTGGGCCTGCCTCCCGACGAGGCCGACCTGCCGGCGCGACTGCTGTACGAGCGGGTGCACCCGCAGGATCTAGGCGCTGCCCGAATCGCGTTCGAGGCGCCGCTGCCGGGCGACCGCAACACCAGCCAGGCCGAGGTGCGGCTGCGCGACGCGAACGGCCGCTGGCGGCCGTTCCTGATCCGGCGCGCGACCACGATCAGCCCGGCGGTGCCGACGCAGGCGCTGCTGGCGATCGGCCTGGACCTGAGCCCGCAGCTGCAGTCGCAGCGGCTGCAGATCGAGCGGCTGCGCGAGTTCGAGCTGACCGCGCGCGCCGCCGGCATCGGCTCGTGGAGCAGCGACGCGACGACCCGCCAGCCGCGCTGGAGCGAGCACACGCTGGCGCTGCACGGGCTGCCCGCCGACGCGCCGGGCGCGCCGCTGGGCGAGTGGGTCGATCGCTTCGTTCACCCCGACGACCAGGCGGCGGTGCGGCAGCGCTTCCGCGACTGGCTGGCCAGCGGCTCGCCGCTGCTGCAGCAGGAGTTCCGGATCGTGCGGCCCGACGGCAGCGTGCGCCAGCTGCTGAGCCACTCGCGCATCGAGGGCCGCCCGGGCAACTACGACATCTACGGCCTGCTGCAGGACGTGACCGGGCAGCGCGCCGCGCAGGCGGCGCTGCGCGAGGCGAGCGAGCGGATCACGCTGGCCACCCACGGCGTCGGCATCGGCACCTGGGAGCAGGACTGCGCGAGCGGTCGGGTGCACTGGGACGAGCAGATGTGGCGGCTGCGCGGGCTGCAGCCGCAGGCGCAGGTGCCGGACCTGGCCGAGCGGTTGGCCATGGTGCACCCGGACGACCGCGCGCCGATGCTGGCCGAGGTGTCGCAGGCGGCCGAAAGCGGCCGGCCGGCGACGCTCGAGTTCCGCGTGCAGTGGCCCGACGGCAGCTGGCACTGGCTGAGCTCACGCGCGACCGTGGTCCGCGACGACGACGGCCGGGTGCGGCGGCGCATCGGCGTGAACTGGGACGTGACCGATGCGCGCAGCGCGCAGCTCGCGCGCGAGCAGAGCGAGGCCGCGCAGCGCTCGAACGAGGCGAAGTCGCGCTTCCTGTCGCGCATGAGCCACGAGCTGCGCACGCCGCTGAACGCGGTGCTCGGCTTCACCCAGCTGCTGCTGGCCGGCGGCGAGCGGCTGTCGCCGCAGGCGCGCCAGCAGCACCTGCAGCAGGTCGAGCTGGCCGGCAAGCACCTGCTGGCGCTGATCGACGACGTGCTCGACCTGTCGCGGCTAGAGGGCGGCGAGCTGCGGATCGCGGTGCAGCCGGTGGCGCTGGGGCCGCTGGTCGAGCAGACGCTGCCGCTGGTGGCCGAGCTCGCGCAGCGCTTCCAGGTGCGCGTGCGCAGCCGCACGCCCGAGCTGAGCCTGTGCGCCGACCCGACCCGGCTGCGCCAGGTGCTGCTGAACCTGCTGACCAACGCGGTCAAGTACAACCGCCCGGGCGGCGAGGTCTGGATCGAGGCGCAGCGCAGCGGCGAGCGCGTGCGGGTCGCCGTCTGCGACAGCGGTCGCGGCATGAACGCCGCCGAGCTGCAACAGGCCTTCGAGCCCTTCAACCGGCTCGGCCGCGAGTTCGACGGGATCGAAGGCACCGGCATCGGGCTGCCGATCGCGCGCTCGCTGGTGCAGCAGATGGGCGGCACGCTGCACGCCAGCAGCACCCCCGGCCGGGGCAGCCGCTTCGAGCTCGAGCTGCCGGCGGCAACGGTCGGTGGCGGCAGGCTCGCCGGCGCTGCGCCGGCCGCCGCCGCGGCCGGGGCGGCGACGCCCGCCGGCACGCCGCCACCGGCGCAGGCCGCGATCGCCGGCCCGCTGCCGCCGCGCCGCGACGGCCAGGTGCGGCGCCGGCTGCTGTACGTCGACGACAACCCGGTCAACGTGGTGCTGGTGCAGGAGCTGCTCGCCCGCCGGCCGGGCCTGCAGCTGGACACCGCCGCCGACGCCGCCGGCGGCCTGCGCCAGGCGCTGCAGACGCGCCCCGACCTGGTCCTGCTCGACCTGCAGCTGCCCGACGGCGACGGCGTCGAGCTGCTGCAGCGCCTGCGCGCCGAGCCGGCGACCGCGGCGATCCCGTGCATCGCGCTGTCGGCCAGCGCGCTGCCCGAAGAGGTCGAGCGCGCACTGGCCGCCGGCTTCGCCGCGTACTGGACCAAGCCGCTGGACTTCGACCGCTTCCACCGGCTGCTCGACGCGCTGTTCGGCGCCGAACCGGCGCGCGCCTGAGCGTCGGCGCGGCGGCGCGCCGCTCAGGCAGCGGCGCTGGCGGTCTCGGGCTCGGGCAGCAGCCCGCGCTTGCGCAGCAGCGGCTCGACCACCGGCGCGCGGCCGCGGAAGGCGGCGTACGCGGCGCCCGGCTCGACGCTGTTGCCCACCGCGTAGATGTGCCGACGCAGCCGCGCGGCCAGCACCGGGTCGAAGGGGTCGCCGGCCTCGCGGAACGCGTCGAAGCCATCGGCGTCGAGCACCTCGGCCCACAGGTACACGTAGTAGCCGGCGGCGTAGCCGGAGCCGGCGAACAGGTGCTGGAAGTGCACCAGCCGGTGGTTCACGCCGACCTCGGCCGGGTGGCCGAGCTGCTGCAGCCGCTGCGCCTCCCAGGCCACCAGGTCGTCGGGCACCGCGCCCGCCGGCAGTGCGTGCACCTGCAGGTCGACCAGCGCGCTGGCCGCGTAGCGCACCGTCTCGTAGCCCTGGTTGAAGCGCTCGGCGCGGCGCATGCGCTCGATCAGCGCGTCGGGGATCGGCTCGCCAGTCTGCCAGTGGCGCGCGTGCGCCTTCAGCACCACGGTCTCGGTCAGCCAGTGCTCGAACAGCTGCGACGGCAGCTCGACGAAGTCGCGCAGCACCGCGGTGCCCGACAGCTGCGCGTAGCGCACGTCCGACAGCATGCCATGCAGCGCGTGGCCGAACTCGTGGAACAGCGTGCGCGCGTCGTCCAGCGACAGCAGCGTCGGCTGGCCGGGCGCGGCCTTCGCGAAGTTGTTGTTGTTGAGCACGATCGGCAGCGCCGGCCGGCCGTCGGGCTCGTTGCGGCTTTGCTCGCGCAGCGAGCTCATCCACGCGCCGCTGCGCTTGCTGGTGCGCGCGTAGTTGTCCTGCAGGAACACCGCGACGGTCGCACCGCTGCGGTCCTGCACCTCGTAGGCGCGCACGCTGCGGTGGTAGACGGGCAGGTCCGGACGCGGCACGAAGCGCAGCCCGAACAGGCGCCCGGCGCAGTCAAACGCGGCCTGCACCACGCGCTCGAGCGGGAAATAGGGCTTGAGCTGCGCGTCGTCCAGCGCATAGCGGCGCTGCCGCACCTGCTCGGCCAGCCAGCGCCAGTCCCAGGGCGCGATCGGTGCGGCGGCCGCGGCCGGGTCGAGCTCGCGCTGCAGCGCGCGCAGCTCGTCGCGCTCGCGCGCCAGCGCCGCCAGCGCACGCGGCCAGACCTGGTCGAGCAGCCGCTGCACCGCCGCGCGATCACCCGCCATCGTGTCGGCGAGCGCGTAGTCGGCGTAGCTCGCGTAGCCGTGCAGCGCCGCCTGCTCGGCGCGCAGCGCGAGGATCTCGCGCACGATCGGCCGGTTGTCATGCTCGCCCGCGTGCTCGCCGCGTCCGACCCAGCCGCGCCAGGCCTGCTCGCGCAGGTCGCGCCGCGTGCTGAAGCTCAGGAAGGGCACGATCAGCGAGCGCGCCAGCGTGACCACGCCGCCGGCGCCGACGCCGCGCTCGATCGCCGCCTGGTGCGTGGCCGCGCGCACGAAGGGCGGCAGCCCGGCGAAGTCCTCCTCGCTGCGCAGCTGCAGCTGGAACGCGGCCTCGTCGTGCAGCACGTTCTGCGCGAACGCGGTGTGCAGCTCGGCCAGCCGCTGCATCAGCTGCGCATGGCGCGCGCGCGCTGCCGGCGCCAGCCGCGCGCCGGCGCGCACGAAGTCCAGGTGCACGCGCTCGAGCAGCCGCAGCGCCTGCGGCTCCAGCGCGAGCGCCGCGCGCTGCGCGTGCAGCGCGTCGATCCGCGCGAACACCGCCTGGTGCATGTACACCGCGCTCAGGTGCGCGGCCAGCGGTGCGGCCAGCTTGCGCTGCACCGCCTGCAGCGCGGGCGAGGTCAGCGACGCGCTCAGGTTGTCGAACACCGCTTCGATCCGTGCGAACTGCCGGCCGCTGCGGTCGAAGGCGGCGAGCGTGTTGTCGAAGTCGGGTGCGCGCGGGTCGGCGGCGATCGCCTCCAGCTCGGCGG
>CAZKCJ010000064.1:6710-7599 GCA_964550885.1 uncultured Rubrivivax sp.
CCCCAGAGGATCCCGGGCGTCCCGGGCCGGGTGTCCAGCTCGGCGGCGTGCGCCTGCATCGCCGCCCGCAGCGCCGGCTCGAAGTGCTCGGGCCGGATTGCGGCGAAGGGCGGCAGCCCGAAGGGGGCGTCCCAGGGCTGCAGCAGCGGGTTGGCGGCGGCTTCAGGCGCGGCGGCCTTCGCGGCCTTCGCGGCCTTCGTGGATTCGACGGTCATGCGGGGGTCGTTCGGTTGGCGGCGAACAAGGGCTGGCGGCGGTGCGCGGCGGCGGTGCGCGGCCGCGGCCGCGGCCGGTGCGGCGTGCAGCGGCTGATCGCGCGCTGCAGTGAAGCCGGCGGCACCGTTCGCGACGATCATGCCAGCCGCGGCGCGGCGCTGCAGCCGCCCGCCGCAATCGCCCGCGCGCATGCCGGGGATAGCCGCTGGCCGCAGCGCGCTGTCGATAATCGCCGCGATGAGCAGCAAGGCGCGCATCCCGCAGATCCTGGCGCGGCACCGCATCGACGGCGACTGGGCGCACTACGCGGTCGACGACGGCTGGCTGCAGGGCCGCACCTGCTACGGCGGGCTGATCGCCGCACTGGCCGCGCACGCGATGCGCGCCGTCGCCGGCGGCGACTGGCCCGCTGGCGTCGGGCTGCGCGCGCTGCAGACCAGCTTCGTCGGGCCGGTCAGCCCGGGGCCGGTCGCGGTGCAGGTGCGCCGGCTGCGCCAGGGCCGGCACGTCGCGCAGGTGCAGGCGGTGGTCGAGCAGCAGGGCCAGGTCGTCGCCGCACTGCTCGGCGTGTTCGGCGCCGAGCGCGCGTCCAGCCTGGCGCCGCGGCTGCCGCAGCGCCCGGCGGCGGCGCGCGAGGCGGCGGCGCTGCCGACGGCGCCGACCGGCGCGGTCG
>CAZKCJ010000064.1:7609-11384 GCA_964550885.1 uncultured Rubrivivax sp.
GGGCCGACGGCGCGCTGCCCTTCAGCGGCGGCAGCGGCTACCGCAGCAGCATCCACCTGCGGCTGCACGCCGACGACGCGGCGCAGCTGCCGGCCGAGCTGCAGACGGTGCTGCTCGGCGACCCGCCGCCGACGCCGGCGATCGGCCAGCTGCGCGCACCGACCGCGGCTAGCTCGGTGTCGTGGGCGCTGGAGCTGCAGCCGCTGGCGGCGCCGCCCGGCCCCGGCTGGTGGCGGGTGGACAGCGAATCGCTGGCGGTCGCCGGCGGCTACGTGAACCACGCGGCGCGGCTGTGGGCGCCCGACGGCGCGTTGGCCGCCTACGGCTACCAGGTGGTCGCGGTCTGCGGCTGAGCACGCGAGCGGCCGCCGCCTGCGGCTGCAGGCCACCTGTGCGCGCATGGCGGCATCCGGCCCCTGGCGTGCCGCGTGCATCGACTCCACGTGCATCGACCCGACGCAGATCGACCCGCGTGCGCATCCGCCCGGCGCGCAGCGCTGCGCGAGCGGGGCGCCGTGCGCGTCGCGGTGCACCGCCGGCTGTGCATGCCGCGTCCCTGCACCGGTCAAGGGCGCCACGCGGTCCGGCCCCGCGCCCGCTGAGGCACGGGCCAGAATCGGCATCCCGCCCTGCGCGATCGGCCTGCCGCCATGAACCTGATCGACCTCGTCGCGCTGCTCGCGCTGCTGCAACTCACGCTCTTCAGCATGCTGGTCGGCCGCGCGCGGATGCAGCACCACGTGCGCGCGCCCGCGGTCAGCGGCAACGAGGCCTTCGAGCGCGCGTACCGGGTGCAGATGAACACCATCGAGCAGCTCGTCGTCTTCCTGCCGGCGCTGTACATCGCCGCGCGCTACTGGCCGCAGCCCTGGGCGGCGGCGCTCGGCGCGGTCTACCTGGTCGGGCGGCTGGTCTACCGGCAGGCCTACCTCGCCGACCCCGACAAGCGCGGCCCCGGCTTCATGCTGACCGCGCTGCCGACGCTGCTGCTGCTGCTCGGCGGCCTGCTCGGCGTGCTGCGCGGCGCGGCCTGAGCAGGGCGGCCTGAGCAGCGCGGCTGACGCGGCGGCAGCCGCGCCGCGTCAGCCGCGCGGGTGGTGCTGCGCGTGCAGCGCGCGCAGCCGTTCGCGCGCGACGTGGGTGTAGATCGTGGTCGTCGAGATGTCGGCGTGGCCCAGCAGCATCTGCACCGCGCGCAGGTCGGCGCCGTGGTTCAGCAGGTGCGTGGCGAACGCGTGGCGCAGCGTGTGCGGCGACAGCGGCGCGTCGATCCCGGCGCGGCGCGCGTGCGCCTTGATCAGCCGCCAGAACATCTGCCGCGTCATCGCCGCGCCGCGCACGGTGACGAACAGCGCGTCGCTGCTGCGCGCACCGAGGATGCGCGCGCGCGCGTCGCGCAGGTAGCGGCGGATCCAGTCGTGCGCGACCGCGCCGAAGGGCACCAGCCGCTCCTTCGCGCCCTTGCCGGTCACCCGCAGCGCGCCCTCGTCGAGGCTGACGTACACCGTCTTCAGCCCGACCAGCTCGCTGACCCGCAGCCCGCTCGCGTACATCAGCTCGAGCATCGCGCGGTCGCGCAGGCCCAGCGGCGTGTCGACCGCGGGCGCGGCCAGCAGCGCCTCGACCTGCGCCTCGCTCAGGCTGCGGGGCACGCGCAGCGGCGTGCGCGCCGGTGCCAGCCGCAGCGTCGGGTCGGCGTCGAGCAGCCGCTCGCGCAGCGCCCAGCGCGCGAAGCGCTTGAACACCGACAGCCGCCGGTTCGCGGTGGTCGCGCGCGTCGCCGCGTGGCGCGCGGCGGTGTAGGCGAGCAGGTCGGACTCGCGCGCCTGCAGCAGCGCGCGGCCCTGGTGCTCGTGCAGCCAGCGCTCGAACAGCCGCAGGTCGCGCCGGTACGCGGCCAGCGACAGCGGCGCGAGGCCGTCCTCGACCCACAGCGCGTCGATGAAGCGCTCGACCGGGTCGGCGCCGCCATCCGCCGCTGCGTCCGCGACGGCAGGCGCTGCGGCACGGGCGCGCGGGCCTCGAGGAGCGGGCGGCGGCAGCGCGTCGACCAGCAACTGCGCGGCTGCAGCGGTTGGCGCAAGAGGTCTGCGGCGCATCGGTTCGGACGGGGCGGTGGCGCGGGGCGTCGGTGCACTGCGGCTGGCGCGGCACGCGCGGCGCCGGTCTGCCCTGCGCGCGAAGCATAGCGGGCTGCGGCTGCTGGCACACTCGCCGCGTGAACCCCGCGCTGCTGCTGCTGCCCGACTTCCTGCTGGTCGCCTGCGGCTTCGGCCTGTGCCGCTACACGCCGCTGAACCGGCCGGTGTGGGACGGCGCCGAGCGGCTGGTCTACTACGTGCTGTTCCCGGTGCTGCTGTTCATCACGATCCAGCGCTCGCCGCTGCAGCCGGGGGCGATGCTCGAGCCGGCCGCGGGCGCGCTGGCGGTGGTGCTGGCCGGCATCGGGCTGGCCTACGCGCTCGCGCGCGCGCCCGGGATCGACCCGCGGCTGCACGCGTCGGGCGCGCAGACCGCGTTTCGCTTCAACTCGTTCATCGGGCTGGCGACCGCCGAGCGGCTGGCCGGTGCGCCGGGGCTGACGCTGATCGCACTGCTGATCGCGCTGGCGGTGCCGCTGTGCAACCTGGGCGCGGTCTGGCCGCTCGCGCGCCACGGCGGGCAGCGCTTCGGCCGCGAGCTCGCGCGCAACCCGCTGATCATCGCCACCGTCGGCGGCCTGCTCGCCAACCTGGTCGGCCTGCGCCTGCCCGAGCCGCTGACGATCGCGATGCAGCGCGTCGGCGCGGCGGCGCTGCCGCTCGGGCTGATGGCCGCCGGCGCCGGGCTGGGCGCGGGCAGCCTGGCGATCGCGCCGCGCCTGAGCGCCGGGCTGCTGGGCATCCGGCACGCAGTGCTGCCGCTGCTGGCGATCGGCTTCGGCCTGGCGCTGCGGCTGCCGCCGGCGCAGGCGCTGGTGCTGGTCGCGTTCGCGTCGCTGCCGACCTCGTCGGCGAGCTACGTGCTCGCCACCCGGATGGGCGGGCACGGCCCCTTCGTCGCCGGGCTGGTCACGCTGTCGATGCTGCTGGCGGCGGTCACGCTGCCGCTGTGGCTGGCGGTCGCGCAGGCGCTGCTCGCGCCGCGCTAGCGCGCCGCGCCGGGCGCGGTGCCGTCCGGGGTCGACGGCGCGTCGGCCGGCGCAGTCGCCGCCGCAGCCCCGCATGCGGCGGCCCGACCCGGCGAGGGTGCAGGCGTGGGTGCAGGCGCGAGTGCCGGCACGGCTGCGTGCGGCGCGGCGTCGTCGGCAGCGTCGGCGCAGGCGCCAGCCGCAGCCCCCTGCAGCGGCTCGACCGCCTCCAGCGCCCAGCCGATGTGCTCGGCCAGCAGCGCATCGGCCGTGGCCAGCCGCGCACGCAGCGTCGCGACGATCGCCGCAACCGTGGCCGCGTCGGGCGCGGCGCGCAGCGCGTTGCCGAGCGCAACCGCCAGGTTGCGCTGCCAGCGCGCATGGCCGATCCGCCGGATCGCGCTGCCTTCGGTCAGCCGCAGGAAGGTGGGCTCGTCCCAGGCCCACAGCTGCAGCAGCGTCGGCGCGGCGAAGGCCTCGCGCACGTCGAAATCCGGCAGCGGCGTCGCCTGCGCGTGGCGGTTCCACGGGCACGCGAGCTGGCAGTCGTCGCAGCCGTAGATCCGGTTGCCGATCAGCGGCCGCAGCTCGCGCGGGATCGGCCCGTCGTGCTCGATCGTCAGGTACGAGATGCAGCGGCGCGCGTCGACGCGGTACGGCGCGACG
>CAZKCJ010000065.1:0-9809 GCA_964550885.1 uncultured Rubrivivax sp.
GCGGCCGTAATGGTCGTCGAAGCGGACGATGTCGTCCTCGCCGAGGTAGCTGCCCGACTGCACCTCGATCAGCTCCAGCGGCAGCTTGCCCGGGTTGGCGAGGCGATGCAGCTGCCCGAGCGGGATGTAGGTGCTCTGGTTCTCGCTGAGCAGCGTGACCTGGTCGCCGTTGGTGACCTCGGCGGTGCCGGAGACGACGATCCAGTGCTCGGCGCGGTGGTGGTGCTTCTGCAGGCTCAGCGACGCGCCCGGCTTGACCACGATGCGCTTGACCTGGAAGCGCGGGCCGTGGTCGATGCTGTCGTACCAGCCCCACGGGCGGTGCACCTGGCGCGGCAGCAGCGGCTCGCTGCGGCCGCGCCGCTGCAGCTCGGCGACCACGTGCTTGACCTCCTGGCTGCGTCGCCGGTCGGCGACCAGCACCGCGTCCGGCGTCTCGACCACCACCACCTCCTCCAGGCCGATCGCGCCGACCAGCCGGCTGGTCGCGTGCACCAGCGTGCCGCGGCAGTCGTGCAGCAGCACGTCACCGCGGCTGGCGTTGCCCTGCGGGTCGTGCGCGCTGACCTCCCAGACCGCGTCCCAGGCGCCCAGGTCGGACCAGCCGGCGTCCAGCGGCACCATCTGCACCGCGAACTCGCCCGAGCCCGGGCAGCGCTCGAGCACCGCGTAGTCGACCGAGTCGGCAGGCACCGCAGCGAAGCGCTGCGCGTCGGGCCGCACGAAGTGGCGGTCGTGGCTGCGCGCCTGCCACGCGGCCTCGGTCGCCTGCAGCAGCTCGGGGCGAAAGCGCGCCAGCGCGCGCAGCCACAGCGACGCGCGCACCACGAACATGCCGCTGTTCCAGTAGTAGCCGCCCGCGGCCAGGTAGCGCTGCGCGGTGGCCGCGTCCGGCTTCTCGACGAAGCGCTCGACGCCGCGCAGCGCGGCGTCGGCGCCGTCAGCGCAGCGGATGTAGCCGTAGCCGGTCTCGGGCCGGTCGGGCAGGATGCCCAGGATCACGAAGCTGCCGCCGGCGGCCGCGCGCACCGCGCGCTGCAGCGCATTGGTGAAGGCCGGTTCGTCGCGGATCGTCTGGTCGGCCGGCGTGACCACCAGCACCGGGTCGGCGCCGCCGTCGGCGGCGTCGAGCGCGGCCAGCGTCATCGCCGGCGCGGTGTTGCGGCCCACCGGCTCGAGCAGCAGCCGCGCTTCGCCCTGGCCGATCGCCGCGAGCTGGTCGAGCACCAGAAAGCGCTGCTCCTCGTTGCCGACCACGCAGCTGCGAGCGACCTGCAGGTCGGGCGCGGCCAGCGCCTGCAGCCGCGCCGCCGCCTGCTGGAACAGGCTGCGCTCGCCGTGCAGCGCGAGGAACTGCTTCGGGTGCTGCGCGCGCGACAGCGGCCACAGCCGGGTGCCGCTGCCGCCGGCGATGATCACGGGCTGCAGGGCGATCGGGGTGTCGTTCATCGTCGGACTCGGCTTCGGTCGGGGCGCTCGGCTCGGGGCCTGGCCCGAACCGCGGGGAACTGGGGGGCAGCCGGTGGGCGCAGGCGGCGCGACGGCGCCAGGCGGGGCGATGGGGCTGCGGGCGGCGCGCGGCTCAGGCCGGCTGCGCCGCCGGCGCGTCGAAGCCCTGCGGGTTGCGCTGCTGCCAGCGCCAGCTGTCCACGCACATCCGGTCCAGGTCGTGCTGCGTGCGCCAGCCCAGCAGCCGCGCGGCCAGGCCTGGGTCGGCGTAGCAGGCGGCGATGTCGCCGCTGCGGCGCGGCGCGACCACGTACGGAATCCGCCGGCCGCTGGCGCGCTCGTAGGCGCGCAGCACCTCGAGCACGCTGTAGCCGCGGCCGGTGCCCAGGTTCACGGTCAGCGACGCGCCCGCCTCGCTCAGGTGCCGCAGCGCGGCGACGTGGCCGTCGGCCAGGTCGCCCACGTGGATGTAGTCGCGCACGCCGGTGCCGTCGGGCGTCGGGTAGTCGTCGCCGAAGACCTGCAGCTGCGGCCGCCGGCCGACCGCGACCTGCGCGACGTAGGGCATCAGGTTGTTCGGCGTGCCGCGCGGGTCCTCGCCGATCAGCCCGCTCGGGTGCGCGCCCACCGGGTTGAAGTAGCGCAGGATCGCGATCCGCCAGCCCGGGTCGCTGCGCTGCAGGTCGCCCAGCAGCGTCTCGCCGATCAGCTTGGTCTGGCCGTAGGGGTTGGTCGCCTGCAGCCGCGCGCTCTCGGTCAGCGGCAGCTGCTCGGGGTCGCCGTAGACGGTGGCGCTGGAGCTGAACACGAACTGGCGGCAGCCGTGGTCGGCCATCGCGCCGAGCACGCTGGTCAGGCCGCCGATGTTGTTCGCGTAGTAGTCCAGCGGCCGCTCGACCGACTCGCCCACCGCCTTGCGCGCGGCGAAGTGCACCACCGCCTGCGGCGCGTGGCGCGCGAACAGCCGCGCCAGCGCGGCCGCGTCGCGCACGTCGGCGCGCTCGAACAGCGGCGTCTCGCCGGTGATCGCCTGCAGCCGCTCGAGCACCACCGGCGAGCTGTTCGAGAAGTCGTCGACGCCGACCACCCGCCAGCCCGCCGCCTGCAGCGCCAGCCAGGTGTGCGACCCGATGTACCCGGTCGCGCCGGTCAGCAGCACGGTGCGCATCGTCACTGCAGCACGAACTGCACCGCGCAGTTGCCGCCGTAGGCGTCGTAGGGCGTCATCGCGATCAGCGGCTGGTTGGTCGACTGGTTGCGGCTGGCCAGGTACAGGTTGCAGTTCACCTGCCAGTTGCGCCGCGGCACCCAGGTGCCGCCCAGGCTGAGGTTGGTCACCTGGTCGCGGATCTCCACCGGCAGCGGCGGCAGCCCCGGCGGCGGGTTGATCGAATAGTCCTGCGTGCGCCGGTAGAACTGCAGCGACGCGTTCAGGCTGGTCTTGCCGGTGAGCTGGTAGGTGGCCGCGATCCGGATGCCGGTGGTCAGCCGGTTGGTGTCGCCCTGGCTGCCGACCGCGCCGCCGCCCATGTCGGTCAGCCCGCTGTTGGCCAGCGTGTCGTAGCTCAGCGTGGTGTCGAACGCGAGCTTGCCGGTGGGCAGGTAGCGCCAGGTGATCCAGCCAGTCACCGACGTCTCGTCGTAGGGGTTCAGCCCGCCGTAGCTCCACGACGAGTAGCCGACCCGGCCCGACAGCGTGCTCAGCCCGGTCAGCATCCAGCGCCCGGTCAGGAACAGGTCGTAGCGGCTGAAGTCGCGGAAGACCGCCGCGTAGTCGCCGCTGGTGTAGGCCACGCCGGGGCCCAGCCGCAGCTGGCCGCTGAACTCCTTGTCCAGGCTCAGCGTGATCGACGCCTGGTCCAGCTCCCAGCCGGCGTACTGCGGCGCCGAGTAGCGCACCGAGCTGTACGCGAGCCGCGCCTGCGCGGCCAGCAGCGAGGCCAGGCCGTAGCGCACGCTCGCGTGCGCGGCGATGCGCCGCTCGGTGTTCTTCTGGGTGATCAGCGTGTCGTAGAAGCCGCCGTAGTTGCCGAGGTTCTCGGCGTACGACGCGTACAGCTGGCCCGACAGCCGGTTGATCGTCTCCCAGTCCCAGCCGCCGCTCAGGTTGTAGCTGGTGTTGTTCAGCTGGTCGAGCGAGCTGTAGCGATTGAGCGCGACCGTGCCGTTCGCGTAGAAGCGCTGCCGGCCGTAGCGCTGGTCCAGGCCGCCGACCAGCGCGGAGCTGCTCCACCAGCTGCTCTGCTCGAACGCTTCGGGCAGCCGGAACACGTTGGAGTCGTAGCTGAAGCCCTGGTTGACGCCCAGGTACCAGGGGCTGGTCTCGGCGAGCGCGCCGCCGCTGGCGGCCAGGCCCAGCGCCAGCAGCAGCGGCCGGGCCAGACGGTGGAATGGTTGCATCCGGGGTCTCCTCCAGAAGGGCTCGGCGTCGTCCAGCCGCCGCCTAGTGCAGTGCTCCACTCTGTGCAGCACTTAAGAAAACCGATGGATTTGTCGTCCTGGCTAGGCGCAAACCGCAGCGATGCCCAGTGGCATCGCGAGGATTTGCAACGACGCCAGGGCGGCAAAGGCGCGGTTTTATGTGCTGCATAGCGTGGAACACTGCACTAGTATGCGTTGTCGCCCATCAGCACGACCTTCACGGTGCGCGCGATGATCTGCAGATCCAGCCCGATCGACCAGTTGCGCAGGTACTCCAGGTCGTACTCCACCCGCGCCTGCATCTTCTCCAGCGTGTCGGTCTCGCCGCGGTGGCCGTTGACCTGGGCCCAGCCGGTGATCCCGGGCTTGACCTTGTGGCGCACCATGTAGGCCTTGATCAGCTGGCGGTACATCTCGTTGTGCGCGACCGCGTGCGGCCGCGGGCCGACGATGCTCATCCGCCCCTGCAGCACGTTGATGAACTGCGGCAACTCGTCCAGCGAGGTGCGGCGCAGGAAGGCGCCGAAGGGCGTGATCCGCGGGTCGTCGCGGGTCGCCTGGCGCACCACCGCGCCGTCGTCCATCACCCGCATCGAGCGGAACTTGTAGACGACGATCTCCTCGCCGTCCAGGCCGTTGCGGCGCTGCTTGAAGATCGCCGGCCCGGGCGAGCTGAGCTTCACGCCGATCGCGCACACCAGCAGCACCGGCGCGATCAGCACCAGGATGATCGACGCCAGCACGATGTCGCTGATCCGCTTGGCCAGCTCGTTGGTGCCGGTGAACGGCGTCTCGCAGATGCCGACCACCGGCACGCCGTTGATGTCCTGCAGCCGGCCCTGGATGATGCTGATGCCGAACACGTCGGGCACGAAGTAGATCGACGCGGTCGTGCCCTGAACCGCTTCCAGCAGCTCGACGATGCGCGGCTGCGAGCCCAGCGGCAGCGTGATGTACACGTCGTGGATCGCGTGCTCGCGGATGTACGGCGCCGCGTCCATCAGCGCGCCCAGCCGCTGCGGCACCGCTTCGGCGTGCAGCCGGTCGTCGGTGCGGTCGTCGAAGTAGCCGACGAAGTCGATCCCGCGGTCGCGCCCCTCGGCCAGCGCGCGCGCCACCTTCACGCCGAGCGCGCCGGCGCCGATGATCACCGCCGAGCGCCGGTTGTGCGGCAGCGCGTCCTGCTGGTGCTGTATGCGCCGGCCGATCGCCACCGCCAGCCACTGCGCCACCGGCGTCAGCAGCGCCCACCACAGCAGCACCCGGAGCTCGAAGAAGTGCAGGCTCGAGGTCGCATAGCCGCACAGCAGCAGGATCACCAGCAGGCTCGCCCACGACATCGCGATGTCGACCGCGGCGGTCAGCGGCGCGTCCTTGAAGCGGTTCGCGCCCGGGAAGGTCAGCGCCACCACCAGCAGGCACAGCATCAGGTCGGAGCGCACGATCGGCTCGTCGAACCAGACGCTGACGCCGAGGAACACGACCACCGCGATCGCCGGCTCCAGCAGCGCCGCGATCAGCGAGCTCACCGACTGCGGTGCGCTGTAGAAGGTTCGCTTGTAGTGGCGGTCGTCGAACATCGCGGGACTCGGGCCGGGCGATCGGCCCGCAACCGGTGCCGGGCAGCGTGGCCCGTGCGTCGCCGGCGGCTGCGCGGGCGCGCGCACCGGCCGCAGCGGCGGGATTCTCGCCCAAGTGCCGGCGGCTGCCGCAGGCGCAGTGCACGGGGCGGGCCGGGGGCGCTGCCTACAATCCGGCAATCATGCACGCTTTGAACGCGCTGCTCGCACCGGCCCTGATGGAGCGGCTGGTGCTCGTCATCAACCACGTGCTCGCGGCCGAGCCGGCCGCCGTCGAGCGGCTGCGGCCGCAGGCCGGCCAGGTGCTCGCGGTGCGGCTGCAGGACTGGCCGCGGCTGCTGCCGGCGCCGCCGCAGCTGGTGTTCCGGATCACGCCGGCGGGCCTGTTCGAGTGGTGCGGCCCCGACGCCGACACCGACGCGCACCTGCAGGTGCGGCTGGACGCGTCGAACCCGGTGCTGCTGGGCGCGCGCGCGCTGGCCGGCGAGCCGCCGGCGGTGCACATCGACGGCGACGCGCAGCTCGCCGCCGAGGTCAACTGGCTGCTGCACAACCTGCGCTGGGACGTCGGCGCCGACCTGCAGCGGGTGTTCGGCCCGGCGATCGCGCAGCCACTGCAGCAGCTCGGCTCGGCGCTGGCGCGCGCGCTGCGACGCGCGTTGCAGCGCATGCCGGCCTTCGGCCCCCGCAACGAACCGCCCGGGTCATGAGGCGCGTGCTGCGGCTGGTGTACATCACGTACACCGTGCTGCGCTTCGGCCTCGACGAGCTGGCGCTCGCCGGCTTTCGCCAGCGCTGGGTGCGCGCGCTGGCCTGGACGGTCACCCTCGGCAGGCGCTTCGACGAGCCACGCGGCGTGCGGCTGCGGCTGGCGCTGGAAAAGCTCGGGCCGATCTTCGTCAAGTTCGGCCAGGTGCTGTCGACCCGGCGCGACCTGCTGCCGCTGGACGTGGCCGACGAGCTGGCGAAGCTGCAGGACCGGGTGCCGCCCTTCCCCGCCGCGCAGGCGGCGGCGCTGGTCGAGCGCGCGTTCGGCCGGCCGGTCACCGAACTGTTCGCCAGCTTCGACGCCGAGCCGGTGGCCAGCGCGTCGATCGCGCAGGTGCACTTCGCGACGCTGCAAAGCGGCCGCGAGGTCGCCGTCAAGGTGCTGCGCCCGGGCATGCTCGAGGTGATCGACAGCGACCTGGAGCTGCTGCACACGCTGGCGCGCTGGGTCGAGCGGCTGAGTGCCGACGGCAAGCGGCTGCGCCCGCGCGAGGTGGTCGCCGAGTTCGACACCTACCTGCACGACGAACTCGACCTGGTGCGCGAGGCCGCCAACGCCGCGCAGCTGCGGCGCAACATGCAGGGGCTGGACCTGGTGCTGATCCCCGAGATGCTGTGGGAGCTGTGCACGCCCACGGTGATCGTGATGGAGCGGATGAACGGCATCCCGATCAGCCAGGTGCAGCGGCTGCGCGACGCCGGCGTCGACCTGAAGAAGCTCGCGCGCGACGGCGTGACGATCTTCTTCACCCAGGTGTTCCGCGACGGCTACTTCCACGCCGACATGCACCCGGGCAACATCCAGGTCAGCACCGACGCGGCCACCTTCGGCCGCTACATCGCGCTGGACTTCGGGATCATCGGCACCCTCACCGAGTGGGACAAGGAGTACCTGGCGCAGAACTTCATCGCCTTCTTCCGCCGCGACTACAAGCGCGTGGCCGAGCTGCACCTCGAATCCGGCTGGGTGCCGGCGACCACGCGCGTCGACGCGCTGGAGAACGCGATCCGTGCGGTCTGCGAGCCGCACTTCGACCGGCCGCTGAAGGACATCTCGCTCGGCCAGGTGCTGATGCGCCTGTTCCAGACCTCGCGCCGCTTCAACGTGCACATCCAGCCGCAGCTGGTGCTGCTGCAGAAGACGCTGCTCAACATCGAGGGCCTGGGCCGCCAGCTCGACCCCGAGCTCGACCTGTGGAGCACCGCCAAGCCCTTCCTCGAGCGCTGGATGGACCGGCAGGTCGGCTGGCAGGGGCTGCTCGACCGGCTGCAGCGCGAAGCGCCGCGCTACGCGCAGCTGCTGCCCGAGCTGCCGCGGCTGCTGCACCAGGCGCTGCAGGCGCCGGCGCAGGGCGCCGAGGAGGCCGCGCTCGCGCGCGCGCTGCTGGTCGAGCAGCGGCGCACCAACCGGCTGCTGCAGGCGCTGCTGATCGGGCTGTTCGGCTTCGTCGCCGGCGCCGCCGCGGTGCGGCTGTGGCTGGCCTACGGCCCGCCCGGCTGAACCCGGCCGGGGCACCCGGCCGCCCCCGTAAACTCGCGCCCGCAGCGAATCGGGGAAGCTATCGTGCTCGTGACTTTTGTCGGCCTGTACCTGGTCGTCACCGTCGTCATCGGCCTGGCCGCGGCGCGCCGCGTGCGCTCGTCCACCGACTACGCGCTGGCCGGGCGCAGCCTGCCGCTGGCGATGATCGTGACCACCACCTTCGCCACCTGGTTCGGCTCGGAGACGGTGCTGGGCATCAGCGCCGAGTTCGTCAAGGGCGGCCTGGGCAACGTGGTCGAGGACCCGTTCGGCGCGTCGATGTGCCTGGTGCTGGTCGGCATGTTCTTCGCGTACCGGCTGTACCGGATGAACCTGATCACGATCAGCGACTACTACCGCAAGCGCTTCGGCTCGGGGGTCGAGGTCTTCTGCTCGGTGATGATCATCGTCAGCTACCTCGGCTGGGTCGGCGCGCAGGTCACCGCGCTCGGGCTGGTGTTCAACCTGCTGTCGCAGGGCTCGATCAGCATCACCGGCGGCATGGTGCTGGGCACCGCGATCGTGCTCTTCTACACCGTCTTCGGCGGCATGTTCTCGGTCGCGTGGACCGACTTCCTGCAGATGATCATCATCGTGATCGGCCTGAGCGTGATCGCGGTGATTGCCGCCGACATGGCCGGCGGCACCGGCGCGGTGCTCGAGCTGGCGCGCGGGCGCAAGCTGCTCGACTTCTTCCCGCCGCCCACCTTCCACGACATCGCGTTCTTCTTCGCCGCCTGGATCACGATGATGCTCGGCTCGATCCCGCAGCAGGACGTGTTCCAGCGGGTGATGTCGGCCAAGGACGCGAAGACCGCGCAGCGCGGCCCGATCATCGGCGGCCTCGCCTACCTGGGCTTCGCGTTCGTGCCGATGTTCATCGTCGCCTGCGCGGTGCTGATCATGCCGCAGGAGACCGCGGCGCTGCTCGAGCAAGACCCGCAGCGCGTGCTGCCCACGCTGATCATGAACCACATGCCGGTGGCCGCGCAGGTGTTCTTCTTCGGCGCGCTGATCTCGGCGATCATGTCCACCGCGTCGGCCACGCTGCTGGCGCCGGCGACCACCTTCGTCGAGAACATCCTGCGCTACCTGCGCCCGGGCCTGAACGACCGGCAGATGCTGCAGGCGCTGCGCGCGTCGCTGCTGGTGTTCGCGCTGGTCGTGCTCGGCTACTCGATCGCGATGGAGGGCACGTCGATCTACGAGCTGGTCTCGGGCGCGTACCAGGCGCCGCTGGTCGGCGCGTTCGTGCCGCTGGTGTGCGGGCTGTACTGGAAACGCTCGACCACCCAGGGCGCGGTGATGTCGATTGCGCTGGGCATCGTCACCTGGGTGCTGTTCTTCCCGCAGCTCAGCACCTGGGGCGAGGCCTTCCCCGGCCAGCTCGCCGGGCTGATCGCCGCCGGCGTCGGCATGGTCGTCGGCTCGCTGATGCCGCAGCTGATGCGCAACCGCCACGAGCTCGCGGCGCACCCGAAGCCGGCGCACCGCGCGGCGCGGCCGGCGGGCCGCGACCCTGCCGGCATGCACTGACGCGGGCACTGACCCGGCTGCCGGCCCGCACCGGGGGCAAACCTATAATTTCCGGTTTTGCCGAATCCCGGGCAGTGCCATGCCGATCTACGCGTACAAGTGCGAGTCCTGCGGTCATGCGCAGGACGTGCTGCAGAAGATCTCCGACCCAGTCTTGACCGTGTGCCCGGCCTGCGGCGCGAGCCGTTTCGTCAAGCAGGTCACCGCCGCCGGCTTCCAGCTCAAGGGCTCGGGCTGGTACGTGACCGACTTCCGCGACGGCGGCGGCAAGAAGGACAAGAAGGGCAAGGACGGCAACGGCGCCGACGGCGCCCAGCCCGACGCCGCCGCCAAGCCGGCTGACGCCGCCGCCGAGTCCAAGCCCGCGGCCGACGCGCCGGCCGCTGCCGCCCCGGCCGCCGCCAGCGCCAAGCCGGGCTCGGGCAGCGACCCGTCGTGATCAAGACGCGGTGATCAAGACGCCGTGATCAAAAAATACCTGCTCACCGGCCTGCTGGTGTGGATGCCGCTGGCGGTGACGATCTGGGTGCTGA
>CAZKCJ010000065.1:9909-11291 GCA_964550885.1 uncultured Rubrivivax sp.
CTGCTCACCGGCCTGCTGGTGTGGATGCCGCTGGCGGTGACGATCTGGGTGCTGAGCTGGCTGCTCGGCGTGATGGACGGCGTGTTCTCGTGGCTGCTGTCGGCGCCGCAGGCGCTGCTGCCCGCATCGGCGCAGACGACGATCGAGCGGCTGCGCCAGGTGCCCGGGCTGGGCGTGCTGACGCTGGGCATCGGGCTGCTGCTGACCGGCGTGTTCGCGACCAACATCTTCGGCCAGTGGTGGCTGCGCCACTGGAACCGGCTGATGCACAAGATCCCGATCGTGCGGTCGGTGTACAGCTCGGTCAAGCAGGTGTCGGACACGCTGTTCTCGAGCAGCGGCAACGCCTTCCGCGAGGCGGTGCTGGTGCAGTACCCGCGCCAGGGCGCGTGGACCATCGCCTTCGTCACCGGCCGGCCCGAGGGCGAGGTCACCCACCACCTGCGCGGCGACTACGTCAGCGTGTACGTGCCGACCACGCCCAACCCGACCTCGGGCTTCTTCCTGATGATGCCGCGCACCGACGTCGTGCCGCTGGCGATGAGCGTCGACGAGGCGCTGAAGTACATCATCTCGATGGGCGTGGTCGCGCCCGCGCTGCGCCCGGGGGCGCCGCTGCCGGCGGCGGGCGCGCGCAGCCCCGCCGGCTGAAGGTGGCGGCACGCGGTTGATCCGCGCCGGCGCAGCGCCGGCGCATCGATGGAGCCACAGGCATGAGAACCAGCTATTGCGGCAGCGTCAGCGAGGCGCTGCTCGGGCAGACCGTCACCCTGGTGGGCTGGGCCCACCGGCGGCGCGACCACGGCGGCGTGATCTTCATCGACCTGCGCGACCGCGCCGGCCTGGTGCAGATCGTCTGCGACCCCGACCGCCCGTCGATGTTCGCCACCGCCGAAGGCGTGCGCAACGAGTACTGCCTGAAGATCGACGGCCTGGTGCGCGCGCGCCCGGTGGGCACCGAGAACCCGAACCTGACCAGCGGCAAGGTCGAGGTGCTGTGCCACGCGCTCGAGGTGCTGAACCCGAGCGTCGCCCCGCCCTTCCAGATCGACGACGAGAACCTGTCCGAGACCACCCGCCTGACCCACCGCGTGCTCGACCTGCGCCGCCCGAGCATGCAGCGCAACCTGATGCTGCGCCACCGGGTCGCGATGGAGGTGCGCAAGTTCCTGGACGCCGAGGGCTTCGTCGACATCGAGACGCCGATGCTCACCCGCAGCACGCCCGAAGGCGCGCGCGACTACCTGGTGCCGAGCCGCGTGCACGACGGCCAGTTCTTCGCGCTGCCGCAGTCGCCCCAGCTGTTCAAGCAGCTGCTGATGATCGCCGGCTTCGACCGCTACTACCAGATCGTCAAGTGCTTCCGCGACGAGGACCTGCGC